>CALJNJ010000001.1 GCA_937981945.1 uncultured Caulobacterales bacterium
CGGTAGGATTTCTCAAGACGCAGCGAATTCATGGCTCTGATACCAAACGGTTTCAGACCGTAAGCTTCGCCGGCTTTGAAAAGCGCATCAAAAATGTGATTTTGGTATTCAATTGGGTGATGAATTTCCCAGCCCAACTCGCCGACAAAGTTTACTCTCGCGAGTTTACAGGGCGCGTGTCCGACATAAGTCTCTTGTGCCGTCAACCAAGGGAAATGTTCGTTCGATAAATCAGACCCGCAGATCGGTTGCAACAAGTCCCGTGATTTGGGACCGGCGAGCACCAGAACGCCCATTGAATTGGTCAAATCGGTCATCTGAACTGACCCGTCCTTGGGCATGTGTTTGCGAAGCCAGTCATGGTCCAAACGGTGAAGGGCCCCGGCGGAAACCAAATAGAAGCTGTCTTTGCTTTCGCGCTGAACCGTAAACTCGGAATGGACGCCGCCTTTTGATGTCAGGCCGTGACAAAGAGCCAGGCGCCCGGGTGTTACCGGCATTTTTTGAGCCAGCACCCAATTTAGGAATTTTCGAGCGCCCGGGCCTTGAATGCGGCATTTGGCAAATGCCGTCATGTCCAAAAGACCAACATTTTCTGCTACGTTTTTACATTCATTCCCAACATGTTCGAAATAGGATGAGCGCCGGAAAGACCAATCATCTTCTTGCGCGACACCTTCAGGTGCAAACCAATTTGGGCGTTCCCAGCCAAAGAGTTGTCCGAAAACGGCGCCTTTGGCTTTCATACGATCATAGCAAGGCGCAGTTCTAAGCGGCCGGGCAGCTGCACGTTCTTCATCCGGGTAATGCACGGTAAAGACATCAGCATATGCTTCTTCGTTTTTCGTAATCAAGTAAGACTTGGTCGCGTAAGACCCAAAGCGCCTGGGATCAACGCCCATCATATCAACGGTCGGCTCGCCTTCAACAATCCATTCCGCGAGCTGCCATCCGGCGCCCCCAGCGGCCGTGATTCCAAAACTATGACCCTCATTCAGCCAAAAGTTTTTCTTGTCCCACGCGGGGCCTACGATGGGGTTACCGTCGGGCGTATAAGCTATGGCGCCATTGTAAACTTTCTTGATGCCCAAATCTGCAAATATTGGGACACGATGAAATGCGCTTTCAATATGCGGCATGAGACGATCAACATCTTCTTGAAATAATTCGTATTCCGAGTTCGGATCCGGGCCGTCCACATAACAGGCGGGTGCGCCGTGCTCATAAGGCCCCAATATCAATCCTCCCGCCTCTTCGCGCATATACCAGGACCCGTCAGACTCCCGCAGGACACCAAGTTCCGGTTCACCGCGTTCCCGTCTGGCTTGAATATCCGGATGAGCTTCAGTCACAATATATTGGTGTTCGACCGGAACGACCGGAATATCGAGACCGATCATTTCACCGGTTCGCCGCGCAAAAGAGCCCGTACATGAGATAACATGCTCGGCAATAATCTCGCCTTTATCTGTTGTCACTTTCCAGCGCTCGTCTTCAAGCTGCTCAATTGCTAAAACACTTGTATGTCGGTGGATTTTACCGCCGCCGGCACGAGCGCCAATCGCAAGAGCTTGCGTGAGATCAGCCGGCTGTACATAACCGTCTTCGGGATGGCGAATAGCGCCAATCAAACCGTCAGGCACTGCAAACGGCCAAATTTCCACCACTTCTTCGGGCGTTAAAAAATCCACCTGAACGCCAATGGTTTGCGCCACACCCGCGTATTGGTGATACTCATCCATTCTGTCTTGATTTGTGGCGAGACGAATATTGGATACAGGCCGGATACCGACATCCTGTCCCGTTTCGGCTTCTAAGCGTTTATAGAGTTCAACGGAATATTTGTGAAGCTGGCCGACTGAATAGCTCATATTGAACAATGGCAGAAGACCGGCTGCGTGCCATGTTGATCCTGATGTCAGTTCTTTGCGCTCAAATAAGACGGTGTCTGACCATCCTTTTTTGACCAAGTGATAAAGGGTCGAAACGCCTACAACGCCGCCCCCTATAACGACGGCCTTAGCAGTTTTCTGAATTTCGGACATGAGCTCACCAAATTATTCTTTCGATTTCAATATTATGGTGTCTGAAATCGGTCAAACAGACTTAAGCGGAATAAGCGGCTTTAATGGTTACTACAATAGTTAGAATAGAATCCCGAACGGTCATTCCCCCGCGCCTTTTCTGGATTGTTCCGTTGCCTCCACCAAAACACGATCTGCCAATTTTGATAAATGTGAATAATCAACAAAATTAATACGGTATCCGTTATCCAAGTGAGCGAGATATTTGTTATTGATTTCGCTTGCCGTCACTTTTTCTTTTTCCAACAAAGAGAACCATTGAGGAAATCTTTCTCGTATGTTTTTCAGTGATTTATCAGCGATAATTGTCCCAAAGGACAAGCTCTCGAAACCCGTCGGCAATTCAATCTTATAAAAGCTCGGCTCATGTTCGCCCTGATCTTGGAATGCAATTGCTGCCTGACCATTTCGGTCCGGCCACCATGCGGCAGCGGAAAGACCGTTTTTTACGCAGCGATCAACCGTCGCAGTAATAATTTCCAGATCCGAGAAATCGTTAAGTTGCATGACGCAGACACCCTGATTTCGCGCTTTTGATATTAGAATATCGCCCGCTTCCAAACATAATGAAAACAACGAATTTCCGTTTCCGAAGATGACGGTTTCCATTTCCGAATATGTTATGTCTGTCTTGAATGAATGACGATTCAACAGCGGCTCGGCATCAAAGAACATTTTCAGGCCATCCAGACCTCGATACTCCAACCAGAGCACTAAATCAGCGAGCGCGTTCCAATCTCTGCTGTGACCGTAAATGCCTTCAAATGCCTTTCGTAAAAGGGCGCGAAATTCGTTTAAGGAGATTGTCAGATCATCAGACATTAGGGCGAACCGGAAAACACCAGTCGTCATGAAATACGGATCCGATATCTGAGGTCAGCGGCGCGCCCTGAAACATTGTGTTTCTCACCCACAAGCGTGACCTTGGGTCAAATTTGCCAACACCAAAGAAGGACAATTTGCACCGAAGCAATTGTATGGGAAGCACGTCAGCATCCAGTAAATTGGCTCTGATTTCGCCGCAATTACTTTTGGCCATGGTCTGCATTCTGCGAATTATGTAACGGTGTTCAGGATGGGCAAAAACGAAATCGGCAACGGTTTTATGGTCATCAAATGTCTTTAAAACATCAAAACAGCATTTTACGGCAAACCCCATACCCAGCAGCATTTCTTTCTCTGCGCCGGGTTCTTGAGATCGGCTCCCCAATCGAGGTTCCATTTTTTCTTCGGAGCGGTACCAGAAAGTATCAAGACAATTATGCCCGTCATAATCCTCTGCGAGCGCCCAATCATAGTAGGATTGAACAATCTCTTTTAAATCGCCTAATTTCATTTCCGGTGACAGCTGATAAACCTCCTGTTCGCTGAGCTCTGCCTGTAATGCGTAGATCTGCTCGCGATATATTTCCAACAAGACGGAATTGATTAGCTCTTGAGTTTCGAACTCACAGCTTTCGGCCGCAAATTCGATGACAGCCTGCCAATTGTCGGGCTTATTCCCGTCAACCCAACTGATTAGTCGGCTTGCCTGCTCGCCGGCGGTCGCATTGAGTTTATTTTGCTCGGCATTATCCGTGGCAATCTCCGATAGGTGCTGCACGGCCTTCTGCGCCGTCGCCAAGAATTCGAAATATTTAGTATTCGTAACCTCATTTTTCATTACCCGTCTAAGCGCCGTTTCGCGGATATGAATCCAGTTCGAGATCAGGCGCGGATGGGTAATCAAATAAGGGGCCATTCCAAGGCCTGTTGCATTTCCAATCCCAATGTAACGCTTTATGGCGTCATCCAATTTGACGGTCGCGCCTTTTTGGGCAGCCACCCAGTCGGTTAACTCCAAAGAAAATTGTCGTATCAAAAAACAAACCAGCATTTCCGCCATAAAGGGTGATGCAAATTCAGGGAAACGGAGGCAAATTTTTTCCCAGTCCGCCATGCCGAATTTACCGCTGCCGTAAACCGCCGTCGTCCGAAACAGGTAACCCACCTTAGCGATCACATCTAAATCAGGCTGTTGGTCATTTATCAGACAATCAACCACATAATTAAAATTCCGGCTGCTTTTATTTGCTCTGGTGAGGACCATGCAATTTGGGTCAACCCGCCCGGCCTCTTGTAAGGGGACGTTGTCTCTAAGCCGCGACAGACGTTCATCGGTAAGCTCGCCCGCGCAAAACG
>CALJNJ010000002.1 GCA_937981945.1 uncultured Caulobacterales bacterium
GCGATCATTTCTCTGACGGCCACGCGCAGTTCCCGGCGATCATCACCTTTAATGCCGAGGCGGCGTGCTAAATCCTTGAGGATGAATTTGTCCGGATTGGCCCGGACTAATTCCAATATATTTTCATTGAGGTTGTCCACGCCGCCGGGGGTAGCACAGACAAAGGCGAGGGCAAGGTATAATTATTGGCGCTAGCTCGCCTTTTTCTTGGCCGTTTTCTTTTTGGCAGGCGCCTTTTTCTTTTTCTTGCCGCCTTTGGCTTCTTTCGCTGCGATATATTCCAAAGCCATTTCCATGGTTACGTCTTCAGGTTTTGTGCCTTTTGGAATAGTGGCGTTGACCTTTTCATATTTCACATAAGGACCGTAGCGTCCGTCCATAACTTTGACAGGCTTATCAGTTTCAGGGTGTTTCCCCAGGTCTTTGAGAGCGGCAGCCGCTCCGCGGCCTCTTCCGCCGCCTTTGGCGCGTTTTTCCGCCAGCAAAGTCACGGCTCTGTTCAGTCCAACGTCAAACATTTCTTCCACATTGGGCAAGTTAACATAAGTGCCGCTATGCAGAATATACGGTCCGTAGCGTCCGATGGCGCCCGTAATCATTTCGCCGTCTTCCGGATGTTTGCCAACTTCACGCGGTAAGCGCAGGAGTCGTAGAGCTTTTTCAAGATCAATAGAATCGAAGGGCCAATTTTTCGGCAGACCGGTACGCTTGGGCTTTTTCTCTTCGCCCAATTGAACATAAGGTCCGAAACGGCCATTTTTCAGGAATACGTCAATGCCGGTTTCCGGATCAACACCCAGTATTTTGTCTTCCATATTGGCTTGCTTGCTGGCTTCTTCACCCTGACCGAACGGACGGGTAAATTTGCAATCCGGATAGTTTGAGCAGCCGATAAAAGCGCCAAATTTACCGACTTTCAAAGAATGCTGTCCGTCGTCACAAGATGTGCAGCTGCGCGGATCCGAACCGTCTTTGCGCTCCGGGAAAACCAGAGGACCGAGAGCAATATTCAAAGCGTCCAAGACTTGGCTGACCCGCAGATCTTTGGTGCCGTCAACGCTGACCGAGAACTGCTCCCAGAAATCCCGCAGTAATTTTTTCCATTCCAGATCGCCGGCCGAAACTTTGTCCAGCCGTTCTTCCAGATCGGCCGTATAGTCATATTGTACGTAGCGTGTGAAAAAGTTCTCGAGGAAGGCTGTTACCAAACGGCCCTTGTCGGATGGGGTAAACCGTCTTTTGTCGAGGGTGACATATTCTCTGTTTTGAGGCGTTCGAAGCGTCGATGCGTATGTCGACGGACGACCAATGCCCAGCTCTTCCATTTTCTTGACCAAGCTGGCTTCAGAATAACGGGGCGGGGGCTGGGTGAAATGCTGCTCTGCATCAACTTTGTCGGCCGCAGCCGTTTCCCCTTGCTCGACGGCCGGGAGTAATCCGCTGTCTTCGTCTTGTTCTTCGCTGGCCGGCTTGGCGGCTTCGTAGAGCTTCAAGAAACCGTCAAATTTCAGGACAGAGCCTGTCGCGCGCAGGCCTACTTTTTGCTCATCGTCGCCGATTTCAATTGTTGTGCGTTCAAGACGGGCCTCTTCCATTTGGCTGGCCATGGCCCGCTTCCAGATCAGGTCATATAGCTTGGCTTGGTCGCCGGAGAGTTTGATCCGGCTGGGCATGCGTGCAAAGCTGGTCGGACGAATGGCTTCGTGAGCTTCCTGGGCATTTTTCGCTTTGTTTTTAAAAATGCGCGGGGATTTCGGCAAATAAGGTTCGCCAAATTCAGACCCCACAATGGCCCTGGCTTCCTGAATGGCTTCGCCGACCATAGAAATGCCGTCAGTTCTCATATAGGTGATCAGGCCGACGGTTTCTCCGCCAATGTCGACACCTTCGTATAGTCTCTGCGCGGTTTGCATGGTGCGGGTTGCGGAAAAACCAAGCTTTCGGGAAGCTTCTTGTTGCAAAGTTGAGGTGGTAAACGGGGCGTATGGACGACGCTTGACCGGTTTGGCCTCTACGCTTTTAATTTTAAGCGCAGCGTTTTCGACTAATTTTTTGGCTGCCATAGCATCGGATTCCGACGCCAGGGAAAACTTATCCAATTTATCGCCGGAGAGTTTGACCAAATTTGCCGTAAAAGGTTTCCCGCTTTGCGATTTCAGATCGGCGTGAACCGACCAGTATTCTTGACTGACGAACTTTTCAATTTCGTTCTCACGTTCGCAAATCAAACGCAGTGCAACAGACTGAACGCGGCCGGCTGATCTTGAGCCGGGTAATTTTCGCCATAAAACCGGGGATAGGGTAAAGCCCACCAAATAGTCCAAAGCCCGGCGCGCCAAATAGGCTTCGACGAGTTCCATGTCGAGTTTGCGGGGATTGGCAATGGCTTCCGTGACGCTCTTCTTGGTAATGGCGTTAAAAACAACCCGTTCGACCGTTTTGTCTTTCAAAGCTTTTTTCTTGTTCAATACTTCCAAGAGGTGCCAGGAAATCGCTTCACCTTCGCGGTCCGGGTCGGTTGCGAGAATGAGTTTGTCAGATTTCTTGAGGGCGTTTTCGATATCTTTAACGCGGGATTTGGACTTGGTATCCACCGCCCATTTCATGGCGAAATCATCATCCGGTTCAACAGAGCCGTTTTTTGAGGGCAAATCGCGAATATGACCGAAACTGGCTAAGACCTTAAAGTCTTTGCCGAGATATTTTTCGATTGTTTTGGCTTTCGCAGGACTTTCAACAATGACAAGATTCATGAGCGGGGCGTCTTTATTATAAGTTCAGGGCTAAAATCAGGCGCCCAAATGGGGGAAGAGTTTGTGATTGTCAACGGTGGAACAGAAATTGTCGTTAACGGGATCGCGGATGAGCGGCTCTGACCGTTTGTCTGAGGCCGTCTATATCGACGCCTGTATATCGCTGGGTTGTGGAGAGGTTTTCATGGCCGAGTAATTCTTGAATGGTACGAAGGTCGCCGCCGCCTGCCAGCAAATGCGTCGCAAAACTGTGCCGGAGCGCATGAGGCGTCGCTGTTTCCGGCAGACCCAAATAGCCGCGCAATTTTTGCATGTCGCGCTGCACTTGCCGCGCCGACAGCGGGCCGCCTTTTATAGCGCGGAAAAGCGGCTGATCGTTTGCGACGGGGTACGGGCAGAGCGCGATATATTGATTTATCGCTTCAATGACGGCCGGCAATATGGGAACGATTCGCGTTTTCCCGCCTTTCCCGGTTAAGCTCATGGATTGGCCCAGCGGCAGATCCGAGCCGGTAATTGATAAAGCTTCGGATATGCGAAGGCCGGCACCATAGAGAAGCATTAATACTGCAGTATTGCGGGACCTGACCCACGGACGCTCGTCAATTGTACCTTCTGTGACCATGTCTCCGGCCCCAGAAACTGAAAGCGGTTTAGGGAGAGGGGCTTTGACCTTTGGACCTTTGACGAGGCTAATGGCGTTGTTCTCTAAGCCATATCGCCGATTGAGATATTTGAAAAACGTCCGGATAGCAGACAAACGCCTGGCAACTGAAGATGCCGACAGACCGCTGTCGCCGCGCTGCAAGTGAGCCAGAAAGCTTCGAAAGTCTCTCAGCCTAATTTCCGATAATTCCTTCAGATGAATTGGTTGGTCCAAATGCAAAGTCAGAAACCCCAGAAACGAAGCCAAATCTCTTTGATAGCTTTCAACGGTTTTTTCAGACAAGCGCCGCTCACCCGCCAAATGGGCAAAGAACAACGAGGAAGCCTCATGCGCTGATATGCGGGAGAATTTGGGCATCAATCCATATTGCGTCATGAGAGTTAATGAAGGGTGGAAGTTATTTAGTGAGGCAAACTATTGAATTTGTCGGGTCAAAATATTATCTTAAGTTTAAGTCGATTTGTGGGGAGTAAAAAAATGCGCCTATTATTACCTTTGATTTTTGCACTAAGTGTCAGCGGCACGGCGTTCGCAAAAACGCCGCCTGAAGTTTTGAAGCCTTATAAACAATACAAACAAGCGCTCGAAAAAGATGATAAAAAGAATGCCGCTAAATATGCTTTGGAAGCTTGGGAAGCCGCAGAAGAAGAATTGGGCGATCACAAACTAACCGGAGATCTGGCTTACAATTATGCAATTATTTCAAGCCAAGGTAAAAAGGTAAACCTGAGGAGACGTCGAGCGTTCTCGCGATCAATAGCGCTGGCGTCCCTATACCCTGATGAAACGGCACATTTAATAGAGATTGAACGTCGAGTGGAATTGGCAGAAATGCGTCTCAATATTGACGAAATTAAAGATCTCGAGAAAGCGATTAAAAAGCACAATATGGTAGGGTCGGTTTTTGATGCGGAAAAAGAAGCGCTATATGCGCGATTACACGCATTGAATGAAGATCATTCTGATTCACTCCGGCATGCGGAAAACGCGATCAGGATTTTTGAAGCAACTGATAGCAAAATATTTTCCAAATATTTGTACTATGCGCGATTATTCAGAGGTAACAGCCTGTCCGCATTGGATCGAAAAATTGACGCTGCTCTTGAATATCAAGGCGTAATGCAAAATCTGGAAGGCGATCTGCCTGCAGAACATCACTTTATCAAGCGTTCTTTTCAAAAATGGATGAAAACCAGATCGGACATTGAAAATGCGGGTCTGCTGGAGAAGGCGGAACAGTCCGGTTTATGCGAATGTTGGCCTTTTGAGAATTACAAAGATCAACCGACACCTCTTGAAAGGAAACCACCGATTATGCCGGTTTCAGCCAAAAATTCCGGGCACGTTTATATTCAGTACGATTTAGACCCCCAGGGAAATCCGATAAACTTGGTTCAGGTCTCATCGACGGCCAAATTGTTTGAAAAACCTGCAATTGAATCTGTGAAAAAATGGACGTACTCAAAAGCAGAGTCTGACGCGGACCCGGAAAGTCGAAAAAATTTGGTGACAAAAATCTCGTTTCGCCTGACTGACGAAAATGGAAACGTTATCCCTGAATAGTCTTCCGACCGTGCTCAGCCCTTGACTCGGCGGGCTTCAGACCCGACATCGCTCTTATGTCTGAGTTGCCGGCAAACACGCCATCACTTTATGCCGCCTTTGAGCCGGAGCGCGATGCTCTCGTCAGAGCCATCACGGATGAAAATTTGACGTCTGATCGGATCGTAACCGCAGCGCGTAAGGCGCTTGACAGTACGGGTCGTCGTTTTACGGAAAGCACAGGGGATGTCCGCTTGCAGCGCGCGGGACTTTGGCTTTTGGAAATGACCAAATCCGGCGCAAGCGTTTTAGACCAAGGGACCGAAGCAGAAATTGTCTGGCATGAAGTTCCCGCGGTTCGCCGTCCGCTCTCTTGGGGCCAAAATGTGTTTTATGCGGCGGCGCTGGGATTAGGTATTTGGTCTGTGGCATCGGATTCAAAAACAGGATTGATCGTCGCCATCGTTCTGACCGCCATAAGGGTTTTTGATCCTGACAATTGGCGCGGAATATTTGACCGGTTTAAATTTTGGAAACGCAAAGACCATCAGGAATTTGCAGGCGGCGCGGCCAGAGCCGAAGCGCGCATTCATGCCAATGCAAGCGGATTTGTAACCGCCTTGTCCGAAAGCTTGAAAACGGCAGATCATATATTGGCAAGGTTGGCAGAACCCGAACTTGAAACCCACTGGCGGGAAGACAGACGGATTATGAACTTCATCCAAAGCCTGCTGGAGGCTCAATCTGCCAATGACGGGGACTTTGCACTGACCTTAGTGGGCAAAGAGTTGGAGAGTATCCTGGCGTCAGAAGGGATTCAAAAACTGGAATATTCGTCAAAAACATCTGAGTATTTTGATGTCATGCCCGCCATTGGACAAATCAAAACAAAAACGGCCGCCCCTGCGCTTATGGCAGACGGCAAGCTGATCGCGCGCGGCACGGTCTGGAGTAATGATGAGCTCTGAAGAGATAGAGTTTATCGGTTACGATCTCGGACACGGTGAAACGGCCGTCGGGCGGGCTTATAACCGGTCCATGCGGGAGCCGGAAATTCTCGACTATCACGGACAAAAAAGCTTTGTGACGGCGGTCGCGAAAACCAAGTCCGGCATCAAAATTGGCGCCGACGCCGTTAATCTGGCCGCCATGGGGCCGCGTCCTAATGTTTGGGTCAAATTTAAAGGCCGAGATCTGGCGGACGAATCCATTGTCGAGCCAACGCGGCTGTTTACGCAAAACTTGATGCAGGGCTTGAAGGACGAAAAGAAAATTCAAGGTCCGAAACAAAGCCGGTTTATTGTGGGATGCCCGTCAGGTTGGAGCCCTGCCGTTAGGGCTGATTACGCCGATGTCTTTCACGCGGGCGGTCTCAGGACGGTTCGAATTGTTCCGGAAAGCCGGGCGGCTTTGATGACGGCCTTGGAGCAAGGCTATCTGTCCCTGGAGGCGGCGAAGTCCAGTGTCTTAATTGTTGATGTAGGCTCCTCAACGACGGATTTTACCTATTGCCATGATTTGGACGCCGAAGATG
>CALJNJ010000003.1 GCA_937981945.1 uncultured Caulobacterales bacterium
ACGGGAGAAGACCCAGCTTCCCTCTTTGACCCGGTCGATGACGCCGGCGTCCTCAAGGGATTTGATGTATTGGGTTGTGCGCGGCTGCGACAAACCCATGATCTTCACCAGTTCACTGACCGTCAGTTCACCATAAGACAATAGGGCCAAAATGCGAAGACGTTCGCTATGACCCATGACTTTTAATGCGGTGACAATTTTATCCATGCGCCCTTTATAGCACAGGAATTATCAAAAGATATAAAAAAATTCTTATATCTTTATTTTATAGCAGATTGACCTCTAAAATGGGTCGCTCCACTTGGGGTCAGTATACACGTTTTGACCCGTAAGTGTGCGTAAAAATGCTTCGATTTGATCTTTTTCCACATCTGTCAGGTTCAAGCGCTCGACCTGCCCCATTTGCACTAATTGCGGATCAATGGACGCCATAAACTCGTCTCTTACCACCGGATCAGCCGGCACCGGAATGGCGTCGTAATGGTCCAGGATTTCCCGCATGGTTGTCATGGAGCCGTCATGCATAAAAGGTCCGTTGGTCGCGCCGCCGGGTTTAAACAGCTCGCGCAAAGACGGGGATTTAACATTGGTAAAATCCGTTGCCGTCGGGTCACCCGCCACGCCGAACACGCCGATATGACCCGAATCCGCGAAGACTGAAAACTCAGGGTCCGCATGACAACGGCGGCATCCGGCGCCGTCATCTTCCGGTCCCGACATATAGATGTTTTTGCCCTCATTTTCATCTGCCGTGAAATTCGGGAACGGGAAAAACGGATCCGTTACTTGTGCCCGGCCTTCATCAAACCTGCTGTCAAAAGATACAATCGAGTTGACAAATTGCGCCAAAGCCGACTGCATGCGTTCCTCTGTGACTTCAGGTGTCCCGTAAACAAAAGCGAATAATTCCTGATAATAATCAATGGCTTCCAGCTTTGTGGTCAAATCTGCAAAACCGGGCCGTCCATTTTGGCCTGAAAAACCGTGCTCATTGTGATCGCGAATGGGCTGAGTCACCTGCGCTTCAAGATTTGCCGCTCTTTCATCCCAGAAAAAAGCGGTTTCGTCGGAAAATATCGTGTTGATCAGGCGCATGGAATGCCGGCCGGTTTGACCGCCTTCGACGCCCGTACTCACAGCCCCCGGATCTGAAAATCCGTGAGATTGCCGATGGCAAACCGAACAGGAAACCGTGTCATCGACGGAAAGGGCCGCATCATAAAACAAAACCCGGCCCAAAGTGGCTCCGGCGTCCGTGACCGGATTGGCCACTTGATTGGGGGCCTGAATGTAATCCGGGACCTCAATGGTTTCATAGTCAGCCAAAGCCGAGATGTCGATTGCGCCGGCAAATGCCTGCTGAATAGCCGTTTGCTGAAAGTCAGAATTGATAATGAAACTGTCACTTACCGACGCCGTTCCGTCTGAAGCAGAAACGCTCACAGTCGTACTGCCCTGCACGGCGGTCCTTCCGGTAATCACGCCGTTTTGAACTGTAAAATCCCCATTATCCGGCGAAAATGAGACCGTATAAGTCAGCGCATCGCCGTCCGCATCGGAGAAAAACGATGATAAATCCAAGGCAAAATCATGTCCGATCGGGGCCGATTGAGACCCGATAGCACTCACGGTCGGGGTTTGATTGGCCGCAGCGCCGCCAGGCTGCAGGAATTCACCGCTTCCGCCGCCCGCAACATTTCCGCCGCCATTGCTGCCGCAGGCCGCTAAAACCAATGCCGACAGTACTGAAAAGCCTAAGCGCTTATACATCCGTAAATCCCAACTATTATTTGAGGGTCGGACTATAAAGAGACAGGGTTATAAAACGTTTAAGCCGGGTGAATTAGGCCAAAAAGACCAGCAGGAAAAATACCAGCGTCCCCAAACCGGTCGCAATGAGGGTTTTCCGGCGATAGGCTTTTGCCAATATACCCACGAAAAAGCCCCCCAAAACCACACCGATCAAAGCTAATGCGACCAATTTTTGGTAAGTCTTGAAAATTGTGGGGCCGTGACCTTTGTGCAGTTCCATGAAACCGGCTTGCAGGCTTGGCGTTTTCAGGCTGGCAGTCAGTCCGGCGTCGTTATGGATAAACTCAATATAAGGTCGGGAGGTCGGGCGCAGATGATATTTTCCGCCACCGCGGGATTTCACATATTCGAATGAGTGATCAATGCCGCTCTCAGCCAAAAGCTTTTCGACATCCTGCTCTATGGTTGACGCCGAAAAGTCTAAACTCGCCCCGTCTTTGAGGGTCAGCGCCGCCGTTTCAGTACTCCCCTTATTGCCCAGTAAATAATTTCCGCCCGTGATCGCCAGCATCAAAAAAGCCGGCGTCATAAACCCGGCGAATAATAAATGCAGGGTGACAAGAAGTTTGCGAACTTTAGGATCGGTCATTTAGGGCTCCAGTTGAGAACTGTTCTCAACTGGACTTAGGGGCCCAAACGCCAAGTGTAAAGTCCTTATTCAGATGGCGGCCCTAAAAGCGCCAGAGCTGACGGCGGCAATTTAGACATGTCGACATTCACATTTCTCTCGGCGGCTTTTTGCGCAATGATCGCACCAATTTCGGGTGGAGATTTAGGGCCGCCTTC
>CALJNJ010000004.1 GCA_937981945.1 uncultured Caulobacterales bacterium
GCCATTCGTTTCAGCGGGTTACAGGCTGTCGGTGCACTGGATCAATGGTATGCCATGAGTAAGGCCAAGTCATTTGACGAGTGGAAATCAGTTTTAAGCCAAAATGGCGTTCTGAGTTTCAATATCGTCTACGCTGACAAAGACGGCAATATAGGCTCTTTATACAATGCGAAAATGCCCAAGCGGGAAGAGGGCCCCAAATGGCAGGACGTGCTGCCGGGTGATGACTCGTCTTTGATCTGGGAGAGCTTTCGTACCGTCGATGAGTTGCCTCAGATTTATAATCCTGAATCCGGTTGGCTCTTTAGCGCAAATTCATCGCCGTTTTTTATTACGGAAGACGGTCACAATAACAGCCGGGAAAATTTTCCGGACAGTTACGGCATAGAAAAACGGATGACCAACAGAGCGCGGCAATCTTTAGAACTTCTATCAGGGGATAAGGCTATCAGCGCACAGGAATTGTTGGATTACAGAGCTAATGGTGATTACCATCCGGATGTTCATGTTCGGGTCAATGCCCGGGAGCTTGCGTCAGCGGAATTGGGACCGGAGTTTAAAGAGGCGCAGGAAATCCTGGCCGGCTGGGACGGCACAACTGAAATTGACAATCGTCAGGCTGCCCTGGCAATTTTGGCCGGAATGCATGCCAAGGGCTATGAGTTTATTGACGATAAAATGGATCCCGTTGACGCGCTGAAATTGGCCATGTCACAGCTCACGGAAATTTACGGCCGGCTTGATCCTGAATGGGGAGAGGTCAATCGATTGCGCCGGGGCGATGTTGATATGCCGCTGCGCGGGGGACCTGATACGCTGCGCGCAATTTACGGCCACTATGAAATGTTTATTGAGAAAAAAGGTTTGACGGCGGTGGCCGGGGATACGCACATCATGATTGCAGATTGGGATAAAGACGGAAATTTGAAACTGGATACCATTCATCAATATGGCGCCGCGACCCAAGATGAAACCTCGGTTCACTTTGATGATCAAGCGGTTTTGTTTGCCAAAGAAGAGTTTAAGAACATGCCCATGACATTGGAACAAGTTTTGCCGTTGGCAAAGCGGGACTACAGACCGGGACAATAAAAAAGCCCTGCAAAAGCAAGGCTTTAAAGTCTTATTCTTAATTTATGTTACTTGATCGTGTAAACGACACCAAACCGCGTAGCCGTGTCCGTTTTCTCCGTACCCATAGGCACGTCCGTATGGTGATCAATTCGGTAAGAAATACGAGCCGCCAAATTACCCATTAGCTGAGCCGACAATCCGATTTCGTTCCAGATATAAGTATCGCTGTCCGACCAAATAATTTCCGCATCGTCATAGAGCGAGACTTTGTCATTAATGGCCCAATCAAAATCAGACGCGCCGCGAAGGGCGAACTCATTATTGCGAATGCTCGGATCGCCCGTGAATGTGGGCAAGCCGTCCATGCCTAAAACAGGGGTTACACCATCCGTGTCAAAAACTTGGGCGAGTGTCGAACGCGTGGCCTGTGAGCGATAACCGGCACCTGCTTCAACATTCCATCCAATGGGATCCGGCAAAATAACTTTATACCCCAAACCTGTACCAACGAAATATCCGTTCTTAAAGGCGCCGAACTTGTCGTTATAATAATCGGCATTGGCGTAAACGTAAGTTCGTTCGCTAATGTCGCGATCAATCTGATAGCCGGTCGCGAAACGCTGTTTGTTGGATGAGCCGTCAACTTTGCCGTAATCGACAAGCGCGTCAAATTTGTGACGCCATTTGTCGCCGTCTTTGGCCAGCTTAAGGCCCAGGGCTAAATCTTCCGTATCAGTGTTACCGGTTGTTTTACCACCGGTTAATGAGGCTTCGCCTGAAAAGTCGTCCAGAAAGCTCGTTTGTGCAAAAGCTGAACCCGCAAATGCCAGGGTCGTAACAGTCGCTAACGCAATTTTTTTGTACATTTCTAATCCTTTGTGTCTGCAAAAATGCAATGGCGAGGGGATAGAGAATTATGCTGTACAAAGAATGAATAAATCCGCGCTTATGGTTAATTCGCGTTAATTATTCAGTTGGTTTGTTTACGCTGATATATATAGAAAATTTCCGTGTCTTTGACCTTGATATAGTTCTTCCAAGTCTGTCGAAACTTCGTGTTTTGAGAAAAGTCTTCAATGTAATCATAGTCCTGCGGCAAGAGTAGATTGGAATTTGGTTTTTCGATCAATACAAGATCGGGTTGTCGACGATCCAAATCGTCTGCGATTTTTTCCCACACGAAAATCTCTATCTCGTCCAAGAGCTCCGAAGTTCCGCCGAGCTCATTCCTTTTAGAATGGATGCCGACTGTCATCCATGAACCCGGGAAGCGGGAGCCCCAATCCAGATCTAACTCCGTGACTGCCGGAAAACCATATTTCAGGTCCGGAGTGAAAATGAACAATGAATTTGCGTTCGGAAAATCCGTCAATTCTTTGACAATTAGAGGTCTCTTTTTTCCAATCCTGTCAACCGCATCAAAATCATTAAAGGCAAACACCGTTTGAACGCCGATTAACAATAGCGCAATCAGCGCCGTCGAAAGTCGCAAGATATGATCTGCAACTTTTTTGAAAGACAGATGGTGCAGGCTGCCCAAAATTACGATGATTATACAAATTTGAGCGGGCAAAAGGTGATATTGAAACCCTTTGAACTGTATCAGCGCGCACAATAAATATCCGAGACCAGCTACAAAAACCGTCCAACGGGCGTTCGCCTCTTTTTGTTTAAAACCGCTCAGCAAAAGCAGCGCCGTAATTATTAAGACGATCAAAGGAAATGTTTTCGCTAAAAGTTCCAAGGGTGGGACTTGAAAGGCAGGTCCGTAAACAGCTGAACCATAAGTAAGAATTTCTTTCGAAAAATAGTCGGGGGTGAATATCAAAACAGCCAAGAGATAAACAAGGGATCCGAGGCCGAAAATATAAGGCTCAACACGATTAATAAGCCGCTTAAAGCCGATCACGCTCAGCAGATAAAGCTCCAAAAGGACAGGGATGATAAGGAAATAGGGCTTAATATTGAACGCGATAATGGCCATCACAGCTGCCGGAAGCACGAGTCCGATGCTCAACGGTATACCGTTTGCCCGTTTAGCGACGACAAAAATATAAGGCAGCGAGAATATTGCACTTAAATGCTCCCGTTGACCGAAATTCCACGACGGAAGAATAAACAATCCCAAACAGATTCCTATCAGCCAAAACAGAAGGTTTTTATGGGCGCCTTTGGTAAGAATGGAAAATGACAAAAAAACCGAAATCCCTGCGAAAATGCTCACAAGAATTTTAAAGCATTTGCCAATGTTTAAGCCTGTCCATTCCGACAATATGTGGGCGGGTATGTTGGTCCAAACCGACAAAGGGGCGTTGACCAAAATATAGTCCACATAAAGTGTCTTACCGCCGCCGACCTCGCTTGCCACATAGAGCAACCAAGACACGTCGTGATTAAGCGGGTTGGTTAAAGTGCTGAAAATCCCGGCGGCT
>CALJNJ010000005.1 GCA_937981945.1 uncultured Caulobacterales bacterium
CCATAAGTGGTCAATCGGGGTCACCGGTTGCTATCCACTATGATTCTGAAGATGTTTTACTGGGTATCCATCTCGGAAAAAGTTTCATTTTTAAATCCCCTGTTACACAGAAACCGGAATATTTCGGATTGTTTAGATTTACAGATCGGTCTCTTGTAAAAGAGATCAAGAAAGTCGTCAGGAACCTACACGAATGAACCTAAAAGACACAATTCGGACGATTCCCGATTTCCCGAAAGAGGGCATCATGTTCCGCGACGTCACCACGTTGATGACCAATCGGCATGCTTTTACGGAATCCGTTCTGCGCTTGGCCGCCCCCTATCAGGAAATATTGGTTGATAATGTGGTGGGCATTGAAGCCCGAGGCTTTGTGTTCGGCGCGGCTTTGGCTTTTGAACTGGGCGCAGGTTTTGTGCCCGTTCGCAAAAAGGGCAAATTGCCGTTTGATACCTACGAGCAGGATTACGCCCTTGAATACGGGACAGACACGCTGGAAATGCACGCTGATGCGGTTCGCGGTCAGGAACAAGTCTTACTGGTCGATGATTTAATCGCGACAGGCGGCACGGCTGAGGCGGCTGTGAAAGTGCTCCGTAAAGCCGGCGCGAATATTATCGGCGCGGCTTTTGTGATTGATCTGCCGGATTTAGGCGGCAGAGCCCGGATCGAAGCCATGGGCATTCCGGTCACCACATTGATCGAATTTGAGGGCGAATAATCAAACGTTGAATTTGAACAGCATGATATCGCCGTCTTTGACGATATAGTCTTTGCCTTCCTGGCGAACTTTCCCGGCTTCTTTAGCGCCTTGTTCTCCGCCTAAATCCACATAATCCTGATAGGCCGTAGTTTCAGCGCGGATAAATCCTTTTTCGAAATCCGTATGGATGACGCCGGCGCAGCGCGGGGCCGTCCAGCCTTGCTGAAAGGTCCAAGCTCTGGCTTCTTTTGGCCCGGCCGTGAAATAGGTTTTCAGGCCCAATAAAGAATAACCGGCTTGAATGAGACGGTTGAGCCCGGGTTCCGCCAGTCCCAATGTCTCCAGAAATTCACTGCGTTCATCACCGTCCAAGAGCGCTAATTCGCTTTCAATTTGAGCGGAAATAATGACGGCCTCGGATCCTTCGGATTTGGCGTGTTCAAGTACTTTCGCCGAATAGGCATTGCCGTCGGCGGCGCTGTCTTCATCCACATTGCAAACATACATAACTTTTTTCGCCGTCAGAAGCTGCAACATGCGCCAGGCTTTTTCTTCGTCCTCGTCAATCTCTGCATAGCGGGCCGGTTTTCCGTCTTCGAGGACCGCCATAGCTTTGTCCACCAGGACCAAAGATTGCTTGGCATCTTTGTCGCCTTGCTTGGCCTTTTTTTCCAAAGCGGGCCGGCGTTTTTCCAGGCTTTCCAGATCCGACAACATCAGCTCGGTTTGGACCGTTTCCAGATCCGCCAGAGGGTCAATCTTGCCGTCCACATGGGTAATGTCTTCATCATCAAAACAGCGCAGTACATAGAGCACGGCGTCGGTTTCGCGAATATTGGCCAGAAACTGATTGCCGAGGCCTTCGCCTTTAGAGGCGCCGCGAACGAGACCGGCAATGTCGACAAAATTCATGCGCGCCGGAATTTTTTGAGCAGAGCCGGCAATCTCGGCAATCTGGTCCAGACGGTGCTCAGGGACGGCCACATCGCCCACATTCGGTTCAATGGTACAGAACGGGTAATTGGCCGCCTGCGCATTTGCCGTTTGTGTCAGGGCATTAAACAAAGTGGATTTGCCTACATTGGGCAAGCCTACGATTCCGCATTTAAATCCCATTACTCATTCCTTCGAGGTTTTGCGCCGGGCGGCGGCGCGAGCAAATCTACGCGCGTTTGATATTTGTCGCGCTCTTCCGCTGCCAAATGGTCAGCAGCGCGTGCCAGCGCGTCCATATAGTCTTCGACCCAAGCCTGTTCGGATTTTGCAAAATCCGACAAAACATAGCTGTGAACCTTATTTTTTTGTCCGGGGTGTCCAATGCCGAGCCGCGCGCGGTGAAAATCTTCACCCACATGTTGGCGGATGGAGCGAAGGCCGTTATGGCCCGCAATGCCGCCGCCGGTCTTCATGCGAAATTTGCCGGGCGCCAGATCAAGCTCGTCGTGGAAAACCGTCACTTTATCGATCGGAATTTTGTAAAATTGCATGGCTTGCTGAACGGACCGTCCGGACTCATTCATAAAAGTCTGCGGCTTCAGCAGGAGAACCTTTACGGGCCGGCCGCCGGTTGTGACGCTGCCCTCGCGGATCAGGCCTTTGAATTTGGTTTTGTCAGGCGTGAAGCCATGGGCATCCCCAATAGCGTCGATCGCCATAAAGCCGATATTATGGCGGTTCCCGGCATATTTATCGCCGGGGTTTCCAAGTCCTACCCAAAGTAACATATCTTGAGGTTCCGTCCCCTTAAAGAGACGACGCAGAAACGCGAAAATTACGCGTCTCCGCCTTCAGCTGCAGGCGCTTCGCCTTCGCCGTCGACCGCTGCTTCGCCCTCTTCACCTTCAGCTTCATCTGCGGTTTCTTCTTTCGAAGCCCGCGAGCTGACGATGGTTGCGATGGTAAAGTCGCGATCAATGGACGGTTTGACGTTATCGGGAAGCTCAACTTCGCTGATGTGCTTACTGTCACCAATTTCCATTTCGGAAATGTCGACAATAATAGTGTCCGGAATGCTTCCGGCAGGACAGCTGACTTCGATAGCGTGACGCACAACGTTTAAGATACCGCCGCGCTTAATACCCGGCGAAACATCGTCGCCTTGGAATGTTACGCCAACTTCAACATCGATAACGGTTGTTTTGTCGACGCGATACAGATCAACATGGATCGGCATATCGCTGACCGGGTGGAACTGAACGTCTTTGGTCAATACGGTTTGTTTCTCTCCATTATGGGAGATTTCAATCATGTTTGACAAAAACTGGCCGGAGTTCAAAGCTTTCAAAACTTCGTTGTGACGCAAAGCCACTGAAACCGGACCTTTTTCACCGCCATAAATGACAGCCGGAACTTCTCCGTTACGACGGCCTTCACGCGATGGGCCTGTGCCGGTTTTTTCTCTGACGACTACGTCCAAACAAATACCACTCATGGTCTTTATCCTTTTTGGTCTGTCCCATTGGGACTTTTCGGAAGCATTTCTCTATAAAAAAGACCGCCCTCGAGGTGTTTTCGGGCGGTTTTTTGAGATTCCCTCAAATTCAGCGCGCTCCTTAGCGAAACCGCCTTCAAAAGGCAAGTCCTATTCTGCGAGCGATAATCCGAATTTTCGAGAAAATAAATATTAACAAATCCTTAATTTCCCGGTTAACTGGCCCGAAGATTGCCTCGTCAGGTAATAAATAAAGAGGGATTGCGCAAAAATGGGACAATTATCAGCAATATTACTGATGTTGCTATTCACGCTGGGCTTTGCCGGTGTGTTGATATTGCCGTCCTTAATCCGCATTAAATCAACCCTGCTCAATTTTTATTGGAAGTGGTTCTGGTATGCTTTGGCGGGGATCGTCCTGGTAACGGGCGGCCCGCTTATCCTGCAAATGGCCGGCGTTTCCATTGATTCGTGGGCTCAGCCCCTGCAATTCAGCACGATCATGATGTTCGTTTTATACGTGGTCTTTGCGTGGTGCCATTTATTCAGCGCAGCATTTCTCGGCGGATTACGCTGGTTTCGCAAAGTTCCCCATCAAGACGTTTAAAGCGGCGACTGCTTTATCTCTGCAATCGGTACTGACGTAACCGTTGGAATCGGCGCGTCCGGATCAGCGATGTCTTGGGGCGTCAATGACCGGGGCGTTTTGACATCATCATAAAGCGAGCCGAATAATGAGGTTGAGCCGGCAGAAGCGGCCGGCGCGCCGGCCAGTCCCGGATCTGCTTTAACGGGCGGAGCGTGTTGAGGCGCTTGAGAAACCGGCGGCGGGACCAAATCAGACAATCTTGGCGGTTGGGGCGGTAGCGCCGGGGCCTGCGTGGCCGGAATATAATCGTTTTGTGTGTCTAATTGCGGCGTGAAGCGCGGCTGCGGCGTTTGCGGTATGGCCGGAGCCTCGCCGGGCGCATGATCCAGCGCATGACGGAAACTCATGGCTTGCGGACGCTCAGCGATCTGCTGCCGTGTTTGCGGCGTTGCTTGCCGGCGCGCCGGCGGCGGAGGGACGTTTCTTTGCTGCATAGAGGTATGCGCAATTCCGCGCTGCGTCGAAGCTTGCAGCGGCGCCGATTGAACGGGGGCGGGCCTCTGAACCACGCGCCTTACTTGCGGTTTAGGCCTTGGGATTTCGCCGACTCGGACGGTTGTGCCCGGTAATTGTGTTTGAAAAACGCTCCGCGAACTTCGGCGCGGCGCGCCATAGGACGAA
>CALJNJ010000006.1 GCA_937981945.1 uncultured Caulobacterales bacterium
ATGTCATAAATCAATTGGATTAGAATTCTGCCAAAATGGGCGCACAGCGCTACATTTGTACTAATCCAATCTTCACCGGACTCTTCCAAGACGGTTTGTTTTAGAGATGTAACCTGCTCAGGCGTCAGATGAATGACCATCCTATTTTGGGTGGCAATTTTGTCCATGGCCCAATTCACGGCCATGGTCATAATCGAACCTCTTACGCCGGAAAGTTTCATAGGTTTACGCAAGCCTTGCGCGGCGAGTTCTGCGTTCGTCGCCGGCCAATCTCTCTTGGTTCCGAAATGAAAGACGCGGTTTTTAATTTCAAAAGGCGTATCCGGCAAATCGCGTCCGGATTTGAGCGACGAATATATCTCGCCCAAAAAGCCGGCAATCTTGTGACATCCGGCGGCGTCCGAAATTACATGGCTGATGCCCAGTCCCAAAATACTGCCCCCGTCTTTAAATTCGGTAAGCTGCAGGGTCATTAATGGCGCCTTGCCGTTGATCGACGATTTACGTTTCGGCTCGTGAACAAAATCCAATCGATTCTTCTGCAAACTACCAGGCCGGGAATATTGTGCAGACGACCCCGGGCGAGATTTCAATATGAGCTTTAAAGGCGCTCCGGATTTAATCACCGTGTTTGTTTTTTTATCATAGCGTCCGCCCAAAATAGGGAGGGCCGACACTAAAATCTTTAAGCTTTGCCTTAATATTTCCGGGTCTAATCGATCGGCAAAGACATATTGCAACCCGATCATATTTCCATAGAGCATATGGTTGGCATCAATATATGAGCGCTCATATTTAGCGGGCATGGAAATCTTCCGAAAATTTCGCTTATACTGGCGGAAAATACGCAAATTGACAATATCCCGGTCTCTAATATAGTGTTTTGCAGAGTAAACATGGGTTAAAATTACGCACTTTAAGGATATGGCCAAACGACCTGACCTAAGCTAGAGCGAGAAAAATTGACCAAAAATAGGGGCATTTCATGTCAGACGGTAGTTTCGAGTTCTCAGAACTTGACCTGAAAATCATCGAGATTTTGAAAAAGGACGGACGGACCAGCAATCACCAGATTGCGGAAGAAACCGGCGTTACAACCAATGTGATCGCGACCCGTATTCGGCGAATGGAAAAGGCGAAGGCGATGAAGATCGTCGCTGTGTCGGATTTTTCTGCCTATAAATTTGATGTTCTGCTACCGATAGGGGTTGATGTAAAAGGCCGCCGAGCCAATGACGTTGCAGAAGATTTGGCCAAGCTCGATGAAGTGGCCAGTGTGCAGCTCGTCAGTGGCAAGCATGATATTGAAATTTTGGTGACCTTACCGGGCCTTGAACAAATGGGCGCGTTTCTACTTGAGAAACTTTCCAAGATTAAAGGGGTTCGAAGTCTGGATCCTGCAATCGCGGTGGATATTATTAAGTTTGACTTTGACGTGGCGCCGATCTGATGACCGACCGTATAGATGATTTAGACCGGCAAATTATTGATCTTTTGTCTGAAGATGCCCGATTGTCCAACCGCAAAATAGCCGGGGAACTCGGCTATACGGAAGGCACCGTTCGCTCTCGCGTCAAACGGCTTGAGGAAGAAAACTTCATCAGGTTTACAGCTGTGACCAATATGGCGCATTTGGACAGGCCACAATTAGCCTATGTGGGTATTCACGCAGAGCAGGGACAGATCAAGAAAGTTGCCGAGCGCGTGGCAAAGCTCCCTGAAATTAACGGCGTGATCATTTTGCTCGGCAGATTTGATATCTTGGCGATCGGACTGTTTGAAGGTCTCTCTGAAGTCCATAGGGTTGCCAGTAATCAAATTTTGGATATGGAAGGCGTTCGGTTGGTTGAAACGACTGTTGCCGTCGATGTCGTCAAATATAATAATCGTCTGGCCAAAATCATTCTGACCTAAACTTCGATCCGGCCAATTCGTTGCAAAACTGCTCTTTTACTACGCATAAAGACAAATATACCGCCAAAACCGCATAATTTCGTAGAAAAAACGGGAAATTATTGCGCACTCTACTTTTTCGGTTACTATTACGCAAAAGGGTGGAGGAACACATGTCAGAACCGAAAATTGCACTTGTGACCGGTGCCAGCAGAGGCGCCGGCAAAGGCATCGCTCTCGGGCTCGCAGAGAAAGGCATGACGGTTTATGTCACCGGACGGACAAAGACAGTCGGCACGGATAAAGGTTGGCACGGTAAGATTTTACCGGGCACTGTAGATGCCACAGCTGAGGCTTGTACGGAGGCCGGCGGCAAAGGCATTGGTGTTATTTGTGATGCGGCCGATGATGCGGCAACCGCTAAAGTGTTCGAACAAATAATGGATGAACAAGGCCGGCTCGATATTCTATTTAACAACGCCGCCTACATTCACCATCAATTGATAGAACCGAAACCCTTTTGGGAAAAAGAACTTGATGCTCAATATATACTCGATGTGGGCTTGCGATCGGCTTATGTCGCCAGTTGGCACGCTGCTAAGATTATGGCCGAACAGAAATTGGGACTGATTGCTTTTGGGTCATCCTTCGGCGGCACATGCTATATGCACGGCGCGGCCTACGGGGCTCAGAAAGCCGGGGTCGATAAATTTGCGGCTGATATGGCTGTGGATTTGGAGCCGTTCAATGTTCAGGCCGTGTCCATTTGGATGGGTCCTCTCAGGACGGAAAGAGCTCTCGAAGCCGCTGAAGTTCATCCGGAACAATATGAGGAGTTTATGGCGATTGCTGAAAACCCTCAGTTTACGGGGCATATCGTGCACGCAATTGCCTCTGACCCGAAAGCTCAGGAATTGTCCGGGAAAGTCCATATCGGAGCGGAAATCGCGAAAAGATATGGCATTACCGATCAGGGCAAAGAGCCCCCGTCATACAGGGAAATGCTGGGAGCACCGCCAAGCTTCAGCGAAGCCAAAGTCTACTAAACATGCTTCCGGCTAAGAGCCTGATGCCAATTATCATTGCCGTATCAATGGTGTCGGCGATCGGAGGCCTTGTATTCAATACAATGCCGCTTTTGCTGGGTGCCTTAGGAAAAGAATTTGAAATGTCGCCCGACGCTCTCGGGACCTTATCATCAAATGCGGGATGGGGATATTTATTCGGAACCATAACGGCGCCGCTTTGGGTAGACAGAGTTAATTGGAAATTGTCAGCGTTGATGTTTTCCGTTTTTGCGGCGGGCACATTCTTCTTTATCAGTAAAGCGCCGGTTTCATCATTGGTTTGGAGCTTCGCCATCTATGGCTTTGCATGTGCCTTGGCCATTGGTCTTGCCACGCGAGTACTGGCTGACATGCCGGACCTGGAACGAGCCTATGGAACCCGTCTGACAGTGGAGCTTTGGTCCATTGCGGCGTTTTTATATGTATTGCCGGTCTATTTCATTTCGAAATCCGGATTCAGCGGAGCCATGATTGGTATGGCCATGTTTACGGCTCTCCTAGGCCTCGGCAGCTTCCTGTTTCCCAAGCGGCAATCATTAATCGAGAAAGTCAAATACCCCAATTGGTCGGAAGCCGGCAAAGCTTGGATATTGATAGGCATGTTTCTCATTTACCTCTTGGTGAATGTGGCCGTCTTTTTCTTTCTTTCGGTTGTGGCCGAAAATTTCAGCCCGACAGGTAAAGAAGTTGGCCTTATGTTTTTGGTCTTAAAATGGCTGGGCGGGGCGGCCGGTGCTGTTGGGGCAATTATCGGCGCCAAGGCGGGGTTCAAACTGCCTCATATTATGGCGGCCGGGATTTTGGTTGTGGGACTAGCAGGTATGACAATCGCTAAGTCGTTCAATGTGTTCATGGTGTCATCATGGATATGGGAGTTCGGGTTTACCCTCGGATGCCTATACGCAACTACGGCTATAACGCGGTTTGATCCGTCCAAGAAGCTGGTGGTCCTGGTCCCGGCGACATTTGGTTTATCTATGGTATTGGGCGGTAAAGTCGGCGGAAAACTCCTGTCATCAGGAAGTTCGGCGCCCCTTTTCATCGCCGCCGGCGCCGGGGCGCTTCTGATGCTGGTTTATGTTTTGACGTTGAATCCACCCCCACAGTCAGAGGAAAAATGAAACATTCTATATTATTCATAGGCTTATACCTATTACTTAGCGCGTGCGGGTCAGATGCAGCAGGCCCATTGCCTACTGATAGCGAGCCCAAAATCGAAACAAACCGGCCGACTTTGCCGCTACCGGCTTTGCCAAACTACCTCAAATCCTCAAACCGTCTTTCTGAAGATGACCAAGGTGACATATATTTTCCTACCAGGAGCCCTTACGACTTCTCACGAGTGCTGAACGGATATGAAAACGTCCCGATTATGACCGGAAAAGGGACATTACTCATGCCTAAGAACGCCGGTAAGGACAGTCCGGTTCCGGCTATGGTCATATTGCATGGAAGCGGAGGCATTCAGGACGGCCGTGAATTCACTTATGCCAATTGGTTTGCCGAGAACGGAATTGCCGGCTTTGTAGTTGATTACTATGAGCCGCGCGGCGTCACTGACGAAACACCTTACCTCATGAAAACCATGGCCGCGACCGAGGTCGATATTATAGCCGACGCTTATGCAGCTTTGAACATATTGGGAACTCATCCCAATATTGACGCCGATAGAATAGGGGTGACCGGTTATTCATACGGCGGCATGGCAACACGCTACACATTGGATAAACGCATAAAGGACATTATGGCGCCAAACATTGCGCCCTTCGCGCTTCATATGGACATTTACGGGCCCTGTCATCAAAGCACAGGGTCTTGGGTTACCACCGGATCCCCATATTTGGCGATCTATGGCGATACGGACAATTCCGTTGATCCCGCTAAATGCACGGAAGTTCAGGATAATCTGCGAAGCGGCGGGAGCGATGTTGAAGCGCTGCTGATTGAAGGCGCAGGTCACGCCTGGGAAAATACAAAGCCGCAAAGCGAGTTCGGCGGGTCGTATGTTCGAGGCTGCGAATTCTCATGGGAACCGGAAACAGGCGTATTTATGGTCAACGGACAAACCGGGGAATTTCAACCTGAGCCTGATATGACCAGAGAAGAAAGAGCCGCCGTCAGGGCAGGGCTCGGGTCACTCGCCGGCGGATGTATAGGACAAGGTTATACAGTCGGGTCAAATCCCGCAGCCGACAAAATCAGTAAAGCCAAACAACTGACGTTTATGAAACGCCATTTTAAGATAGCGGAGTAGCAATTGCATTGACGTTCGGTCCGTGACAAAAACGATCCGTTATTCAGGGAGCCTACGTCATGACAATTTCTCGCCGAACTTTGATACAATCCACAGCCGCTATAACGGCCACGGGCGCTATTGCAGGATGTAAGAATACGACATCTCAACAAGGGAGCGAAATCGGCGACATTTCCGGATTAATGGACGATGCCGTCGACCTGATTTTGAATTCCTATCCGGAAAGCGCGTCTTCTGCAGGATTGGATACGGGTGAGCGCAAGCATTTGAAATCAAGGCTCACTGACCGCTCTCAAGCGGGACAAGATAAAATCAAAAGCGATGTTCGAAGTCTTCTCAAGCGGCTAAGACAATTCGATGCTTCAACACTATCCGCTGATGACGCACTTAACCTGGATGTTGTTACCACAATTTTTGAAACGGCCGCTGACGGTTTTGATTTTCCGTATGGGGATATCGCGCAAATCAATCACAATTGGTCTTACCGCAACAGCCCTTATGCGGTCGCGCAAAACACCGGTGCTTTTGTGGAAATCCCAAGTTTTCTCGACAGCTCCCATTCAATAGAAACATCAGAGGATGCTGACGCCTACCTTTTGCGAATGGATGCCTATGTCGCCCAGCTCGACGGCGAAACCGAGCGCACCCGCGCCTTTGGCGACCAAGGGGTCATACTGCCCGACTTCTTGATGAAAAAAACTTTGGGACAGCTTACCTCCACATTGGAACGTGATCCGGCGAGTTGGGGGATTGTTACGACGCTGGCGACAAAGGCGAAATCTTTCGACGGAACGTATGCAGAAGACGCCGCTGTTTTAGCCCGTGAGAAAATTGCCCCTGCCATGGCAAGGCAAATTGAGGTTCTTCAGGCACAATCAGAGCAAGCAAACTCCAACGCCGGCATTTGGGCTAAACCTCAAGGGGCAGAATATTATGATTGGAACATCAGGGCCTCGACCACGACGACCATGAGCGCCGATGAAATCCATCAAATGGGCAAAGACGAACTGGCTGAACTCCATGGCCGCATGGAGCCCATCCTACAATCCATCGGTTACACCAAAGGC
>CALJNJ010000007.1 GCA_937981945.1 uncultured Caulobacterales bacterium
CATAACTTCAATTAATTTGTGCAGATAGGCGGCGCTGTTATGGCCGTCGGGTTTAAGGTCATAGCCTGATAAAACATTGAGCATTTGCACGATATGAACACCACCCGATGACGGCGGCGGCATGGATATGATTTCATGATCACGAAATTTACCGATCACCGGTTCTCGGGTAACCGACCGGTAATTGGCCAGATCTTCATGGCTGATCAGCCCGCCGCCCTCTTCCATTTCCGCCACAATAAGATCAGCGGTCTTTCCTTTGTAAAACCCGTCGCGCCCGTCTTTCACAATTCGCCGCAGCGTCGCTGCCAAATCCTTTTGGACTAACCGATCACCGGCCTCCAGCGGGGCACCGGACGGTCTGAAAAAATAGGCCTGCGTTGACGGGTCTTTGCGCAATTGTTCTTGGTGTTCCTTAAGAGATGCGGAGAACCCATAGGAAACCGGGAAGCCTTGATCAGCCAAACGTATAGCCGGGCCTATGACCTGACGCGGCGTCATCGTGCCGTAATTGTCGAGCGCGTCCAGCAAGCCCATGACCGTGCCGGGAACGCCTGAAGCTTTATGAGAAAACCATGATATGTCCGTGTCCGGCTCTCCGTCTGGCCCCAGAAACATGTCCCGATCTGCGGCGGCCGGCGCCATTTCGCGAAAATCAATAGCGACAACATCCTCGCCGTCAATGGAAACCATCATAAATCCGCCGCCGCCTAAATTGCCCGCTTGCGGATGGGTGACGGCCAGAGCAAAACCGGTGGCAACAGCGGCGTCAACCGCATTTCCGCCGCGCTGTAATATATCTCTGCCAATAGCAGCCGCCAGGCCTTCTTGGGCCGACACCATGCCATTTTCGCTCACATCCGGTGATGTCAGGCTGTCAAATTTGACGCCAGGTGGTTTTGAAATCGGCTCTTTGGCAAAAGCGGGATAAGACAAGCAAATTGCCAGGACCAGACCGGATATAATGCGCATATAAATCCCCGATTGTTTTTTGGGGATTATTGTTGAGTTTTAGTCAGAGCTCAACGCCTAAAACGGCATATTCATTCCGGGCGGCAATTGAATATCGCCAAAAGCGGACTTCATTGTCTCAGCCCGCGCTTCATCAAGCTTAACTTTAGCGTCCTGAAAGGCTGCAACAACCAGATCTTCGACGATCTCGGCTTCTTCGCTCATCAAGCTTGGATCGATTTTCAGACCGCGCATATTGCCTTCGCCCGTCAATGTTACGGTTACCAAACCGGCGCCTGATTTTCCGGTCGCTTCCAAATCTGCGACTTGAGATTGGGCGTCCTTCATTTTGGACTGCATTTCTTTTGCCTGTTTCATCAGGCCCATTAGATCTTTCATTTATCTGACCTTACTCACTTTCAAAGGTTTCGCCGCTAAAATCGGCTTCGATAATATTTGTACCGGATTTAGGTATTGTATCGCGAATTTCAAGCAATTGCGCATTTTTCAGCAGTGAATGTTCGAACGCCGGATGGGAGCGATCGGCTTGATCCTGTTCGGCTTGCGCTTTCTTGCGGGCATCCGCGATCGACAGACCGCCGTCACCGTCTTCCTGTTCAATGAGCCATAATTCACCGGTTATATCGCGCAGCGCTTCGACCATGCGCCCGACCAATGTGACGGGCGCCTCGTTCATTTTTTCAATGGTAATGGCGCCCGGCTTAAACCGAATGACACGAACATATTTCTCCACGTCATATTTCAGCTGAATTTGCGAATCCGGCAATGCCGCCGTGAAATCCGACAAGGTGTTCAGCGTCAAAGCGGGCTTTGATACCGGCACGGCTTGGGGAACGGAAACGGCCGCCTGCCCGCCCGGCATAATATCGGGCGAAGCAGTCATTTTTACGGGCGCTTTTGATGCCCCGCCGCGAGAACTCACGACGGGCGGGCTAAAATTTCCCGATCGGATTTCCTTTAAAATCTCGGCCGCTAATTCCGGCGGCGGTAATTCACCGGCCACAGCAATTTTGAGCAAAGCCATTTCGGCGGCGGCGAGCGGCATGGGCGCCGTTCTCACATCCCCATAGGCCTTTAGCAGCATTTGCCAAATCCGTGATAATTGACCGCTCGTCAAATTTTCTGACATGTCTTTTAAGCGCTCAATTTGGTCAGGAGCGGCATCAAACCCGGCTTCATCACCCAAGATTTTGGCGCGGCTGACATCATGGCAAATATCCAAAAGGTCTCTGATGACAACGATCGGGTCCGCGCCGTCATCATATTGCGCCCGCATTTCGGTCAGCGCCGCCGCCGCATCACCCTTGGCGGCTGAAGCGAATAAATCCACGACCCTGCCGCGATCGGCCAGCCCCAACATTGACTGCACTTCGGCGCCTGTAACGGCGCTTCCGTCAAGGCCGCCCTGAACAATGGCTTGATCCAATAAAGACAGCGCATCCCGAACCGAACCTTCCGCCGCTCTTGCGATCAGTGACAATCCGGTTTCATCGACGGATACTTTTTCTTTGCCGCAAATTCCGCTGAGGTGGGTTTTTAACAGCTCCGCATCAACGCGGCGCAGATCAAATCTTTGACACCGGGATAAGACGGTCACCGGAACCTTTCGGATTTCGGTGGTTGCAAATATGAATTTGGCGTGGTCCGGCGGCTCTTCCAAGGTTTTCAGCAAGGCATTAAACGCCCCGGTTGAGAGCATATGCACTTCGTCGATAATATAAACTTTGTAACGCGCGGAAACCGGCGCGTAGCGTACGCCGTCCAAAAGCTCGCGCATATTCTCAACGCCCGTTCGTGAAGCGGCGTCCATTTCCAAAACATCCATATGAGAGGATGCCATAATGGATTCGCAATGTTTGCCGGGAACGGCCAAATTTACGGACGGTCCGGCCTCTTCATCGCTTTCATAATTCAGGGCGCGGGCCAATAATCTGGCCGTTGTGGTTTTCCCGATACCTCTGACGCCCGTGAGCATGAAAGCATGGGCGATCCGACCGGCCTTGAACGCGTTGGTCAGGGTTGTGACCATGGATTCCTGGCCAATCATATCCTCAAAGGTCGCCGGCCGGTATTTACGGGCCAGAACCTGATAGTTTTGGGATGACGGAGACTCGCTCATTACAAGGATTTATAGAGAGCGAACGGGCGCGGGGGAAGGGGCTGAGAGAAATTAAAGGTGGAAGACTGAACCTGACCCGAAAAAGACTCGTTACGGCTGCTTCGTTCCCGACCTGACCGGGTTGGCGAGGATTACGTCCAAGCCAGCCTTCCGAGGCGCTATATGGCGACCCGGCGACAAAATATCAAGACAAATAAAAAACCCGGCTGCAAGAGCCGGGTTTCAAA
>CALJNJ010000008.1 GCA_937981945.1 uncultured Caulobacterales bacterium
AACAGGCAGGCTGACGGGCGGGGCCGGGTTAAAAACAAAATCCATACTCCACCCTAAAATCAAAATAAGGCAAAGTCATGACAAAAAAGCCCGCCAAAGGGCGGGCAGGGAAAGGGATTATAGGCAGAGCCTAGCTTTTGGGCATAACACCTGTCTTTTTGTCGACACAGGCCTGCAGGTCGCTGACGCCGGCGCTTTGGCAAAGCTTGAGCGCTTCATCAAAGGTCAGAACTTTGGCAGTCTTGGCTTTGGAATATTTTGTTTTCTCTGTGCTCGCGGCCAAAACAGCTGTGGACTGTGCCGCGGCTTCAGACTTCATAGCCGTGGTTTTGTGGCCTTTGTCTTTGCAGCCTTCACCGGCGAAAGCAACGCCTGCCGTCAAGCCTAAGGCTGCAATTGTCAGGCCTGCAAATTTTAAAGATGATGTGATTGTCATGGCTGTCTCTCCTTCATTGTGACAGCCTGTCATCTCACATGTTATACTATTGCTGCAACCAATAATACGACATATGTCGTATTTGTAATCAATTGGTAACGACAAACGTCGTTACCTTTGAAAAATCAAATTATTGGTCCAGGAAACTGCGCAGTTTGCGCGAGCGGCTCGGGTGTTTGAGTTTCCGAAGTGCTTTGGCTTCGATCTGGCGAATACGTTCGCGCGTGACCGAAAACTGCTGCCCGACTTCTTCCAAAGTGTGGTCCGTATTCATGCCGATCCCAAAGCGCATACGCAAAACCCGTTCTTCACGCGGTGTCAAAGACGCCAAAACACGGGTCGTCGTTTCGCGAAGGTTAGACTGGATGGCCGCATCAATTGGCAGAATTGCATTACTGTCTTCGATGAAGTCTCCGAGCTGGCTGTCTTCCTCGTCGCCGATAGGCGTTTCAAGAGAGATAGGCTCTTTGGCGATTTTCATGACCTTACGGACTTTTTCCAAAGGCATGTTGAGCTTGGAAGACAATTCTTCAGGTGTCGGCTCACGGCCGATTTCATGCAAGATCTGGCGGGATGTCCGAACGATCTTGTTTATGGTCTCGATCATATGGACGGGAATCCGAATGGTTCGGGCCTGATCCGCAATTGAGCGGGTAATGGCCTGGCGGATCCACCATGTGGCATAGGTCGAGAATTTATACCCGCGGCGATATTCAAACTTATCAACCGCTTTCATCAGGCCAATATTGCCTTCTTGGATCAAATCCAGGAATTGCAGGCCGCGATTAGTATATTTCTTGGCAATCGAAATCACGAGGCGCAGATTGGCTTCGACCATTTCTTTCTTGGCTTGACGGGCTTCGCGTTCGCCTTTTTGCACGGTTTGTACAATGCGGCGGAACTCATCGACCGGTACGCCGGTTTCTTGGGCCAGAACACCGATTTCCTCACGGATACGCTCGATGGATTTGCCTTCACGCTTAATAAAACGGGTCCAAGCGTCGGACTTTTCAGCCATTTCCTCAAGCCATTGCGGCTTAAGCTCCGAGCCCAGATAGGCTTCCAGAAATTCGTGACGGGGCACGCCGTTACCGTCGGCCAAGCGCATGAGCCGGCCTTCCAGAGAGATAAAGCGCTTATTGATGGAATAGAGCTGCTCGATCAATGCATCGATACGGGCATTATTAAGCTGCAGAGACTTAATCTCTTGGATGATACGGTTTTGGGTCGATTCATATTCTTCAAATTGCGGCGCCCGCATCTTTCGGCCGGACAGGCGCGAACGGATCAACATATCCTGAAGTTTTCTGAAACGGGCAAAGTCGGCTGAAATTACGTCCAGCGTATTCATTACATCTTCGCGCAGGGCCGCTTCCATGGCCGCCATGGAGAGATTTGTCTTATCTTCTTCTTCCTCTTCATCATCGTCGAGGGGTTTTTGGCCTTCTTCGTAATTCCGCTCGATCTTGATGGTGCGGTCATTTACCTTACGGGCGTTTTTGATGTCTTCTTCAGTGGCTTCAATTTCGCCTTTTTCGATCTTTTCGCGGCGAACGGCTTCACCTGAACGGTCAACCTGAATATTACCAATGGCGCGGTTATAAGTGGTGTCTAAGTCGATAATGTCCCGCAGCAGAATTTGACCTTCGGCCAATTCCTCGCGCCAGACCATGATCGCTTCAAAGGTCAGGGCGCTTTCGCACAAACCCTTAATCATTGTGTCGCGGCCGGCTTCAATTCTTTTGGCGATGGCGATTTCGCCTTCGCGTGACAAAAGCTCAACCGTGCCCATTTCGCGCAGATACATGCGCACCGGATCATCAGTGCGGTCCAGCTCTTCCTTAGAGTTACCGCCTTTGACCGCTTTGGTCGACGTGCGGGCCAGGGTCTTGGAGCCGATTGTTTCTTCTTCTTTGTCATCGATGACAGAGATGCCGAGATCTGAAAGCTGCGCCAGAGTGACTTCAATGTCCTCCGTCGTAATGCCTTGCATATCGATATATTGATTAAGTTCCGTCGTTGACAACAGGCCGCTTTTACGGGCCTTGGTTATCATCATTTTGACGTCTTTATCATCCATGTCGAGCCGGTTCGCGCCGGGCGGGGCGGTTTTCGGTTTTTCGTCAACTTTTTCAGGATTTGCAGTTTCTTTTGTTTCGGCTTCAGCCATTCGGTATCACTCCAACCAAAGGCGCAGGATAGAACCTTTGCCTTAACAATGCGTGTATGCCGACACGCAGATACAACTCCGCGGCCGGTAAATTCTCAGTTCAGGCGGTTTCCTCGAGAAGCTCGCATTAGTCGTTTAAGACCTTCAGCATTATCTTCACGGATGGAATCCGCCATACGGGATCGGGTGTCATCGCGCGCGGTATTATCCCGGCTGGTGCCCATGAGGGCTTCGTACTCTGATATCCAGAGTGATACGCGTTGTTCCGGGTCTGCGTCAGCTCCGCCCATGGCCGCCTCAGTGAGACGCTTATCACGTAGCAGAGATTTTAACGTTTTTCCCAATCCTTCGGCGTCTATATGGCTATGAAGTTCCGACTTTTCAACCTTATTCGTGCGTCGCAGCAGCGATAAAACAGCGCCTTGAATGTCCCGATAGGCCGGCCGGGCAAATTCCAAGTCAAAAAAGTGATCTTCCACATGCTCTAAAAGGGCGGGCCATTCCAAAATCGCCGCTAATATCAGCTTTTGACGCCCGGCAATAATCGCCCCTGCATTCATGGCGCCTTTTTGTGCTTGAGGGACAAATTTCTTGGCCTTTCGGGGGGTATAATTGCCGGAGTTGCGACGGTAGCCATAGGCATTGTTGAACCGCTCCAGCAGGGCTGTTTTGTATTGCTCACGGACATTGTCGTGTTTGATGTCTCTCAGAGCGGCATAAATCCGGTCTTTCAGGCCGGCTTTGTCTTCAGGCGTATTCAGAGGCGCAGCCTGTTCTTCCTTGTTCCAGAGCATGTCGACCAAAGGTACGGCTCTTTCCAAAACCTGCTCCATGGCCGCGCGGCCTTTGTCCCGCAGCAGATCATCAGGATCC
>CALJNJ010000009.1 GCA_937981945.1 uncultured Caulobacterales bacterium
CGTTCCAAACTTCTCTTGGCCAGAAACCCCGACATAAAGAATAGCAAAGATATGCCGTACCAACTGGGATCATAACCCACAAAAGTCATGAGCTCTTGATTGCCGGGGCCGGTCGGCATGGTGGACGCATAGCCAATGGCAATCATCAAAACGATAAGCACTCTGACAGCGTTGAGCTTTTTAAGGCTCTGATTTTCAAGGGTTTGGGGCAATTTTAGGTCTTTGCGGTTTTATTCAACCGAATTCATACCGGGAATGTGTTAAAATATGCCGGAAAATTATGAGTCTTTTGAAGGCTTTAACCGGCGAAGTAACCGGAAGACCAACAATCTCTCTTGACCCGCGAATCTCCCCTGTGCGATTCCTTATTTCAACAAGTGATTTGCCAAAGACGGGGGGAGCGAAATGTCAGGGAAAATCATCCCGGTAAAGTTTAACCGCCGCGATGCTTTATCGCTTTGGCATGATGTCAATCTCAAAACAGTTTTAGGTACATCTCCCGACCTGGCGCCCCGTCAAATGGTGGTTTTAACAACTGTCTATTTGGAACAGGGGCCACATACGGTTCGGTCGCTGGCCCAAAAATTAAATGTGACCAAAGCGGTCATTACCCGCGCCGTTGATACGCTGGAATCCCTGAAATATGTCAGGCGCTGCGCCGACCCGCGCGATAAGCGATCTGTAATCATTGACCGCACGGCCAGAGGGTCAAATTACCTCTCTTGTTTCGCTGATGATATCAGAGAAAACTTGAAGAAGACGGGCGGTTCCGCATAAGGCATTATATGGCCGCAGCGACAGACAAGCGAAATTTTATCGGGGCAGAATATCCGAGACTTGAAACATTACAGGTCAGCGAACCTGTTTGTTTTTTGCGCTTGTCGCCCAAGCCGTCCGGCGCGGCCGGGACAGAGCTGATTTTTGGTGAAAAATTTCATGTTCACAGACGCGAGGCATTTTGGGTTTGGGGCCGGTCGGAAAGCGCTCTGCCCGGCGCTACTTTCCCCGGCTATGTGGGCTGGGTTCGAAAATCAAATTTGTCACCGGTTGGCGCCCCCCCAAATTACAGGGTTACCGCATTGTCAGCGCCGGTGTTTTCAAACCGCTCTATCAAAAGCCGCGTAAAGTTCTGCCTTCCGCTGGGCAGTGTTTTGACGGGCCGGATTGAAGACTCATTTCTCAAAACCAAAAACGGCTTTCTCCATGCCCGTCATGTGGACCCCATCGGTAATTTTGCGAAAATTGATTGGGTTAGCATCGCCGAGTCTTTTCTGGGCCAGCCTTACATTTGGGGCGGGGTCAGCAGTTTCGGGGCCGATTGTTCGGGCCTGGTGCAAACGGCCTTACGGGCCATCTGTCAAGACGCCCCGAGAGACTCTGACCAGCAAGCTTCTATGGGAGATCCGGTTAAGTTGGCGCCTCTCCCTGAACTCCGCCGCGGCGATTTGATATTTTGGAAAGGTCACGTGGGGATCATGCAATCAGCGGATCAAATTATTCACGCCAATGCCCATCATATGGCAGTGGCTTCTGAGCCCCTTAAATTAGCCGCCGAACGCATAATTAAAAGCGCCGGACCCATAACGGCAATCCGGCGTCTTAATTTCTGAGATTTAAAAAAGGGCTTATTCGTCCCCGACGGCGTCTTTCGCTTTGTCCATAAGATCCTTGGCACCGTCTTTGACATCTTCAGATGCATCCTTTGCGCTCTCAGCCGCGTCTTCGATCAGCTTTTCGCCGCCGTCTACAATGTCTTTAGCGCCGTCTTGAATATCCTCGGCAATATTGCCTGTCTTTTCGACAGCGCCTTCAACCATGCCTTGGCTGTCATCCTCAGCTTCGATCATCTCAAGCTCGGCTGTCTCCGCTTCGTCTTCCTGCGGCGCCGCTGCAGGTACGGGCTGCGCGACAGGCGATGCTGATCTCACTCGTAAATATTCGATAACGGCGGCTCGGTCGGCTTCTTTTTTCAGGCCGATAAAGTTCATTTTCGTGCCGGGCATAAAATCAGTCGGCTTTTTAAGAAAAGCGTCCAGCTCTTCATAGCCCCAGGTCACGCCCGCCGTTTTCAGCACGCCCGAATAGGCGAACGCCGCATTTTTACCGGCCGGTTTCCCGACAATATCCCAAATATTCGGGCCTGTGCCGTTTTTACCGCCGTCTTCTGCATTATGGCAGGACGTACATTTTTTGAAGACTTTGACGCCGCGGGTTTCATCCATGGCCGCCACCCATTCGGGCTGCGGGAAAGGGAGCGGTTCAGCAGCTTCATTGCCGGTCGGATCCAATTCAATATCGGGCATATAGGCCGGCGTTTCCGGATAAACCGCATGCACGGCCGAATGAGACGCTTCCTTGATGAGCATAAAGCCCAAAGCGGTCGCTAAGATAGCTGCCGCCACTTTATTAAATCCGAGATCTCCGCTCATAATGCTTTCCTGTGTTCAGGTCATTAGTGTCAGCGCACTTGCGCGCTGTTTCAATCTGCCGCTTTACTATTAAAATAAAGACACCAAGCCAAATGATTTCCTGCTATTTTCAAGAAACACTCTTGCGGCGAAGGGTCGCAAACGCTTTAAGACGGTTTCGGAAAAATTGAACATGAAACCACTGATTATCATACCGGCCCGCATGGCCAGCACCCGTCTGCCGGGTAAACCGCTTGCGGATATTCACGGCAAACCCATGATCGTGCATGTGTGTGAGCGGGCTATTGCGGCGCAGTCAGGCCCTGTCTTGGTTGCGTGCGCCGAAGACGAAATCGCTTCTGTTATTCGCAAAGCAGGGGGGCAGGCGGTGATGACGGACCCGGATCTGCCGTCAGGAACGGACCGCGTGCGCGCAGCGGC
>CALJNJ010000010.1 GCA_937981945.1 uncultured Caulobacterales bacterium
CCCGCCCGTCCAGATGAACCATGTCGCCGGGATCGGCAGCGTCAGGCCTGAGTTTTTCGATCACATCCGTATATTTTCCGTTGGGCACAAAACAAATGTCCTGACTGTCAGGCTTGGACGCCACGCGCAGGCCGAACTCCTGAGCCAGCTCACGGGTTTTGGTCTTATCCATTCCGCCCAGGGGAAAGCGGAGGAATTCCAATTGCTCCCGAGTCGTGGCAAACAGGAAGTAGCTTTGATCTTTTCCGAAATCATGGGCACGGTGAAGCTCTGCGCCGCCGGGGCCCATTATCCGCTTAATATAATGACCGGTCGCCATACAATCCGCGCCCAGATCCTTAGCCACTTGGAACAGATCGCGAAATTTGACGGTTTGATTGCAGCGCACGCACGGAATGGGGGTTGACCCTTTCAGATAAGTATCAGCGAAGTCATCCATGACGCTTTCACTAAATTTGCTTTCGTAATCGAGTACGTAATGGGGAAAGCCCATCATTTCAGCCACGCGCTGCGCGTCATATATATCCTGACCGGCACAACAGGCTTTGGCTTTTTGAATGGCCTCGCCGTGATCATAGAGCTGCAGGGTCACGCCAATGACGTCATAACCCTCACGGGCCAGCATCGCCGCGCACACAGAACTGTCCACGCCGCCTGACATGGCGACGACAACCCTGGTTTCGCTGACAGGCTTTGAGAAGCCTATAGAGTTTAGTTTTTCCGTCATTTCAATCTTAACGTATCATTTGTGCCGTCTGATTTACGCCATTTTCGTTAACCATTGGGCCTGAAATTATTAATATTGCCCGCCATATAGGGGCGCAACTGTCACAAGTCGAGACAGGGCATGGGCTGAATCAAGAAAAAAGGCTCAATAGAATCAAATACTTATTTTTGAAACAGAGATTTGTTAACCATAATTGACGGCTGTTAACCTTGGTAAACCATTGTTTTTATTGCAATTTTTTACAGGAGCTTAAATTCTTTTTAACCCCCTGAGTTTATAAGTCTGAATGTCAGGTGAATTAAAAACAATTAGGGGCAGTTAATGTCGACGCAAAAAATGAAAAGAGAAAATGTCGTAATCGGACCGGAAGGGACGCCGCTCACGCTGGCTGACCTGCCAAAGCCTGATACTGTTCGCTGGGTTATCCGGCGCAAGGCAGAAGTTGTTGCAGCTGTTCGCGGCGGACTACTGACATTGGAAGCAGCTTGTGATCGTTACGGTTTATCCGGAGAAGAGTTTTTGTCTTGGCAGCGTTCTATTGAATCCCACGGGATTTCAGGTCTTCGGACAACACGGACACAACAATATCGCTAAATGACGACTTTAACAGAGTCATGAATGAAGCCGCCTCCGGGGCGGCTTTTTGCTGTTTGGACAGCTAATTTTACGGGTGATTTCAGACACGGTTTTTTAACCATAAACAGAATGAAACCATTTCTTAAGCTTACCCCTTAGACGGCAATTAAGACCTATCCGCTAAAAAACACCCAATGCCGCAACAGACGGCTTTTTATTAGGGTGTAAAAAGAATGGCGAAAACACAGCCACATACAGATGCAACGCCGAAGCAACAATTGATTCCCGTTTTCGCGGCCAATCAAGACTTGGGACAAGCTGAAACGACGATCGCATTGGCGAAAGCTGCGGCTGCGCGCGGTGAAACCGTATTATTGCTGGATTGCCAGGGCGGAGAGCTCATGGACGCTGCGGGCATCATCTATAATAAAACTCTGGCCGACGTAATGCTGCACGGTGCGGATATGCAGGATGTCAAATATGTGACATCCAATGAGCATTTCACCGCGGCCGCGGCCGGCAAAATGAGTCTGGATCTGTTGCTGGGAAGCTTAGCTGCTTTGTCCATGGAATATGACTGGGTATTTGTCGGCACGGAAGCCGGGTGTACACCCGCCCATGTCAGACTGGCCGGCGCCGCCGATACCAGCCTGGTATGTTATTCCTCCGACAGCGATAAATATATGCGGGCTTACTGGATGACAGAAGCCGTTCGCCGCCGTCACCCGGAATTTGATCCTCTTTTGATGTCGTTCGGTCCCCGTCAGGGCGCCAATGAAACGGCCCTTATGTTGATTGAAACCATCAAAGAATATTTGGGCGCGCCGCCGCCTTATATCGGTCACGACAGTGATCCTTGGGTTGCTCCTAAGGCGCTGATCAGCATGATCGAAATGGCCAAGCTGAAAAAAGCCGCCTAATTTTCAAAAAAATGCACCACTGCGCGACGGATTTGTCGCGCCGGGCCGTTTAATGTTACAGATAGCACAATTAATGGAGATTATCTGTGACACATTTGAAAATTTTGGCCCTGTCAGCAGCCCTGACTTTATCTGCCTTTACGCCGGCGATGGCCGGCCCTGACGCCGATACAAATGGCGACGGAACAATCACACGCGCGGAATGTAACGCTGCCTCTCAGGCACGCTTTGAAAAAGCCGATACAAACCGCGACGGATATTTGACGGAAACCGAGCGTCAACAAGCCAGAGAAATGCGCGCCCAAGACAAACGGGCGGGCCATTTTGATAAGCTGGACGCCAATGGCGACGGGTTTGTTTCGCGCTCCGAATTTGAAGCCGCCGGCGCTTCGAGACACGACAAACGAAGTGAAAAAAGAACCGACAGAAAAAGCGCCATGCTGGAGCGTTTCGATACGGATAATGACGGCGTCATCTCAGATTCTGAAAAGTCAGAAGCGCGCGAGAAGCTTAAGGCAATGCGTCAAAAGTCCGGTGATCGCCGGAAACGCGGTGATCGTCGCGGCGGCAAGAAAAATGTCGATACAAATGGTGACGGCATGATCTCGGCCCAGGAATACCAAGCCGGCGCCGACCGTATGTTTGAGCATTTAGATGCCAATGGCGACGGCATGCTGAGCGAAGGTGAAGGCCGCCGCCGTAAAGGCAAGCGTCGCGGCTCCCGCCGCTAATGCCGATCGGCGCGCCTATACAATCGTCCGGGGTCGACCCGGACGGTGATTTAATCACCCGTATCATCAATGGCGACAAAACCGCTTTTGCGCAATTGATCGACCGGCGCGCGCCGTCTTTATCGGCTTTGGCCGCGCAAATGCTGGGGGATGTCCATATGGCAGAAGACATTGTGCAGACCGTCTTTTTAAAGACCTGGCAAATGCTCCCTAACTGGGAGCCCGGGCGGGCCAAGCTGATGACCTGGATGCGGCGGGTCACCGTCAATCAATGTTTGGATAATCTGAGAAAGTCCAAACCGATTTATACGGATAATCTGCCGGACGTGGTATCCGACAAAGACAGCCCTGAAGCAGCTTTGTCAGACAATCTCAGATCGGCTCAAATCCGGCGAATTATGGCCGATTTGCCGGACCGGCAGAAAATGGCGCTGACCTTGTTTTATTATCAAGAGCTGAGCTTAAAAGAAGCCGCGAATGTTATGGACATTTCGCCTGACGCTTTTGAATCCCTTATTCGCCGGTCCCGATCGGCATTTAAACAAAAACTGCAAGCGGAGACTTTACAATGAGAATTGAAGAGTTTGAAAACTTCATCGATCTGTATGGCGCAAATTTTGATATTTGGCCTGACCCGGCGGCCGCGAAACGTTTCGCGATGGACAATGCCGAGTTGACGGAAAAATTATTGGCAGAAGCCCGGGAAATCGACGCGGCTTTGGAACAGGTTCGAGTGACGCCAGGAACCGATATGCTCAAAGCCAGAATTTTATCGGAAATCGACCGGGAAAATGTTTCCGCCGAAGTGCCGGCCAACTCCAACAAGCCCGGCTTGGGCTATAAAGCCGCCGCAGCGGCCATGATGATGTCGTTTGTCCTGGGATTTGCGGGCGCTAATATGATGCCTGCGCCCGATGCTTCTGATGATTTTGTGCTAACAGCCGAAGACGAATTATTGTCAGATGATGACATTGTTTTGACCGCCGATGCCGAATGGGAAAGTTTCGCCGAAGATTACGGCTTTGATGATATTTATGATTGGGTCAATCCGGCGCCTTAACGACGCCAACTGCAGACATAAAAAAACGGCGGGAGTTCCCGCCGTTCTCTTCGCCCCCTGAAGCGCCCTCCCACGCGCGGTGCCCTTAAGCGCCGCGTTTTAGTCTTTTCTCAGCCTGTTGAGCCATTTGTCTGGCACGAACCCGCTCAAAACTGTCGAGAGCTTCAAGCGCCATTTGCAGTTCGTTTGCCAAATTGACGTTTTGGTCCGAAATATCTTCTAAAGAAGAGCGAAGGTTCTTTTTACGGGCAATTACTGACTGCGCGTATGAGCCATAGGCTACGTAACCGTCTTTTGTTGCATCCGCATCGACTTCGTCTTCCGGCACACTATCGTTTAGTTTGCGGATTTGACGCTCCAGATCTTCTCTGGTTGCTTCTAATACGGCTATTCTTTTCTGCAGATCTTCAATCGCGAATCGCGTTTGACGAATGCTGCGCTCCATGGCCTGACTCATAACTCACCTAACTTCATTTTTTTATTAGGGTTTGCCCCTTGTTGAAATTCTTATACATCAACAAGATTACGGTCAGGTAAACGAGGCTCTAACAAAGGCCTAACAAACAGCGTTAAAAAATATACACACTTGTTAACACTTGATTTACGGGATTCCCATACCACTGAAAACAAGTTAACCATATTCCCATCGCTAATGGGGGTGATTCGCCGGGAGGTAAGGGCTTATGCGCGTTCTTCTAATTGAAGATGATAGTGCGACCGCACAAGGCATCGAATTGATGCTGAAATCAGAGGGATTCAACGTCTATACGACTGATTTGGGGGAAGAAGGCGTCGATCTCGGCAAGCTCTATGATTATGATATCATCCTTTTAGATCTGAATTTGCCCGATATGCCGGGCTTTGATGTCTTAAAGACACTCCGAATGGCCAAGGTCAATACACCGATCTTTATCCTGTCAGGCACATCCGACATTGACTCGAAAGTGCGCGGTCTGGGAACCGGCGCTGATGATTATATGACCAAGCCTTTCCATAAAGATGAGCTGATTGCCCGTATTCACGCCGTTGTTCGCCGTTCAAAAGGTCACTCACAGTCTATTATCACCACCGGCGACATCAAAGTGAACCTGGATGCCAAAACCGTAGAAGTCGGCGATCACCGCGTTCACCTGACCGGCAAAGAATACCAAATGCTCGAGCTTCTTTCACTGCGTAAGGGCACGACCCTCACCAAAGAAATGTTCCTCAACCACCTTTACGGCGGCATGGACGAGCCTGAACTTAAGATTATTGACGTCTTTATCTGTAAGCTGCGCAAGAAACTGGCCTCAGCCACAGGCGGCGACCACTATATTGAGACAGTCTGGGGACGCGGCTATGTGCTTCGCGAACCTGCTAAGGATAAGCTCTCAGCTTAAACTTTTACAGTTTGCCCTAAAAAAGCCCGCCAATCGGCGGGTTTTTTTCTGCTTTAATCCCAGAGGCGCTTCCACCAATTGTCTTTACGGCGCTCCGAACGCGGTTTTAAAAACTCGCCCTCGCCCGTATCCGTAATTCTTGTGCGGATATCCGTGTCGTTCCAACCCGTCAGTTCGGCCAAGGTTTCGATTTCCGCTTCTTTGCGCTCATTGACGTGCTCAATATATTCATCCGCCTTCCGGCACTTCATTTTACCGTCAAAAGCATGGCGCAAAACATATCGGCCCTGGAAATTACTGCGATCGCCCGTGGTTTTAAATTTCAGATCCTCCGGGAAAGACTTGGCATCATACCGGACATGCAAACGCGTCACGAAAACATCACGTGCCAAAGATTTTCCGCCCCGGCGCTTTGTTTCGTCATTATCCATCCAGAAAACGCCCAATTCTTGGAGCTGCTTAACTGATAAAGGGTCGGCCGCGCAGGGATCGCACCAATTCATATCCCATGCA
>CALJNJ010000011.1 GCA_937981945.1 uncultured Caulobacterales bacterium
ATTTTCGTCAGGATTGGTGCCCGCTTCTGTTGTTTCTTCAACGTCATCTAACGGGGTTGTTGTCTCACCTGAATCGGTTTCACTCGTCAAGGGGTCAACTGTTAATGCAGGAATGTTATCCGCAGATTCTTCAACAGCCTCAGCTTCTTCGATTCGGTCGATCAGACCTTTTTCCTCAGCTGCACGGTTAAACGCTACGGATAAGAAGAGCGAGCAGATCAAAAATGCAGTGCCCAAAATGTAAGTCATACGGCTGACAGAGTTCGCCGCCGAGCGGCCGCTCATAAATCCGCCGCCGCCACCGCCGCCGCCAATACCAAGGGCACCGCCCTCAGATTGCTGGATCAGGATTAAGCCGGTCATAATAATGCTGATAATCAGCAAGACGATGAGCAATACATTTTCCATTGGGAATTCCCGGTAGTTTATGAATTTCGCGCGCCCTTAACGTAATTGGGTGCAAACTTAAAGGACTAAATGGGGTAAGACCCGACTTTTACAAGGCTTGCCGCGCAATCGCCGCCAAGTCCTCTGCTTTCAGGCTGGCACCCCCGATGAGCGCTCCATTGACATTCGGCGTTGCCAATATGTCGCCGGCATTTCCGGGTTTAACCGATCCGCCATATAAAAGCCTGACTGCCGGACCGACTTGCTCACGAATATGCTCATGCATTTGCGCGATATCGCCAACCTCTGCGACGCGGCCCGTTCCGATGGCCCAAACAGGTTCATAAGCAATAACAAACTTATTGGGATTTTCGGGAATAGAGCCTGAAATCTGTGCGCTGACGATTTCTTTGGCACTTCCGGCTTCCCGTTCTTCCAGGGTTTCACCAACACAGATAATAGGCGTTAATCCCGCGCGAAAAGCCGCCTGCGCCTTAAGACTGACATCATCACTGCTTTCACCGGCGGCGCGGCGTTCAGAGTGGCCGACGATAATATAGGCCGCGCCCAGATCCGCCAGCATTTCCGCGCTGATTTCACCTGTATGAGCCCCTGCCTCATTGGCGTGGCAGTTTTGAGCACCGATTTGAATATCGGTGCCTTTAGCGGCTTCAACCAGATTTGATATCAAGGTAAACGGAGGACAAATCAAAATTTCAACAGATGTGCGTTCGCGACTCGGCAATAAGCTGTCAAAGGCGACAGGACGGTCAGTCCAGTCGGTCCGACCATTCATTTTCCAATTTCCGGCAATCAAAGGGCGCATATCTTCTCCGTTTTTCTTTATCTTGCGATTTTATGTGCTTTTCGCAAGTCATTTGCTTGCAGGCGCTCGGCCTCATAGCTATGTAGGGCGAAATTTATAAGGTTCGATTTAAATGGCTGAAACGTTTACATCCAAAGTCCGCGCATTTTTAGTCGCGATTTTGATTGGTCTTCTGGTAATTGCCTTTGCCGTTTGGGGCGTGAATGACGTGTTTAGCGGTCGGGCCGGAACGGATGTCCTGAAAGTTGGCGATTCCGGCGTTTCAACCGGCGAGTTCAATCGGGCTTATCGGCAACGCCTGAGAAATATGGCCGCCGAGCAAGGCGTCACCCTTACCGATCAACAAGCTTATGACCGCGGCGTACACCGCAGTGTCTTATCCGAGCTGCTGGCCCGCAAAATCATCGAAGTGGACGCTGATGATTTGGGGATTGGCGTCAACGCGACAACCGCCAAAGAAATTCTGTCAGAGATTGACGTCTTTAAGGACGACATTACGGGGAAGTTCAGTGTCAGCCAATTGGACTCCGTCCTGGCCCGCTCCAATCCGCCATTGTCGCGGGAAGATTATGAAGCGCTTTTAATCACTGATTTGCGCCAGCAGCAGACTCTGCCGGCTATTTCAGGCGGCATACAGGCACCCCTGCAATTTGCTGAGCAGCGCTATCAATTCATCACAGAGCAGCGCAAAGCTAAAGTTCTGACCTTGACGGATTTAGCAGTACCGGCGGCCCCTGAACCAACGGATGAAGATCTGAAAACCTATATTGAGTCCAATGCAGTTCGGTTCACAGCTCCGGAATACCGGCGCGTTACCTTGTTGCGCTTGGAACCTTTCGATTTCGTTTTAATGGACGATAACTCAACCCGCGGCGTTCAATCCCGCGAGAACCTCAAAACCGCCTATAACAATGTCTTTGTCACTGAAGAGCAAATCCAAGCCAGGTTTGATTATCAGGTAGAACTGGGCGAGCTCGGAACGGAAGCCAATAGGTCTTTAGTGCAAATTACCTCTGAAAGCGAAGAAATAGCCAATCAAGTCGCTGAGAAACTACAGGAAGGCTTGTCACCAACTGAGGTGACCACTTTGCTGGGACTTATCGAGCCCATTACTTATGAAGAGGTCAGCGAAGAGGAAATCTTTGATCCCGAAACGGCTAAGCTGGCCTTTGAAATGCAGGACGGCGAGGTGAGGTCTCTTCTCGGTGGTTTCGGCAATTGGGTAACCATTCAAATTACCGGGGCTCAGAACGCTGAAAAGCCTGACATCAATACCATCAAAGACGATATCATCAGAGATATTCTAACCGGCGAAGCGACGGATCGAATCTATGAGTATATGGGCAAGGTTCAGGACGAGATCGATGAAGGGCGCTCCATCGAAGAGG
>CALJNJ010000012.1 GCA_937981945.1 uncultured Caulobacterales bacterium
TCCCCGCCGCGAATGATTGTTCGTGAAGGCCCAATCTCAAAAAAATCAAAAGGAAAAGCGGGCGCGCAATTAGGCATTGGCTCTCGAGCCCTATGCAAAATCAAGCCGACCGATACAGGCTACATCGCTCAGGTCATGAAAAAACTCGGCCGCGGCGGCATGAAGCACTTAGGAATTCTCTATCAGGACGGACGGGGCTGGAAAATCAAACCGGTCGATAAAAGGTCCCGCAATGAGTTTAGGCCCGTAAACGTGCCGGAAGGCGCAGAGATTGACTGCCTGATTGAGTACCGCACATCAGGCGCCAAAAAAGGCAGCTCCTATGAGCGCCGCGCTGAGATCATCAAAATCGTCGGCCCGGCCAATGACCCCAAAGCAGCCTCTCTGATTTCACTGCGGCAACACGGTATACCGACCGGCTTCGACGATGATGTTTTGGACGAAGCTCGCGCTCTGAAATTACAGAAGCTTGATAAATTTCGCGAAGATTTACGCAAACTTCCGTTGATTACCATTGATCCTGTTGATGCCAAAGATTTCGACGATGCCGTTTTTGCTCAGCGTGATGACAATCCAAAAAACAAAGGCGGCTGGGTTGTTTGGGTCGCCATCGCAGATGTCGCCGCATATGTTCAGCCGGGTGGAGCGCTCGATAATTCTGCGCGGGAAAAAGGGAATTCTGTTTATTTACCGGACCGGGTTGAACCCATGCTCCCCGAAGAATTGTCGGCGGATTTGTGTTCCCTAAGGCCCCATGAAGACCGTGCTTGTATGGCCGTCCGCATGCGCTTTCGGGGCGATGGTTCCAAACTCGATCACAAATTTGTTCGCGGGCTGATGCGGTCTCATGCGCGGTTAACCTACGCCCAAGCCCAAGAAGGCTTTGACGGGAAACCCGGCGAAACTGCGGAAACCGTCATTGATATTTTGGGAGATATTTTTTCGGCATACAAGGCACTGCGCAGGGCCAGAGAACAGCGCGCGCCTTTAGCGATCGATCTCCCTGAACGCAGAGTTCACATCAATGACAAAGGCGAAGTGGCGAAAATCACACTCAGAGAACGGTTTGATGCTCATAAATTAGTCGAAGAATTTATGGTTCAAGCCAATGTGGCCGCCGCCGAAGCTTTGGCTGAAAAAAATGTCACGACCATTGTCAGGGTACATGAACCGCCTGCACGGGAAAAACTGCAGGGTCTGTCGGACTTCTTGCCGGCGGTCGGTCTGAAATGGTCGCTCGGCGAACGCGTATCGACCAAACGCTTTAACAAGCTTTTGCAAATGGCATCCGACAAAGACCTATCGGAAACGGTCGGCATGGCCGTATTGCGAAGCCAAAGTCAGGCTTATTACGGACCTGATCCCAAAGGACATTTTGGACTGTCGCTGACCCATTATGCCCATTTTACATCACCGATCAGACGCTATGCCGATTTGGTGGTGCACCGGGCCCTAATCAGAACTTTTAATCTGGGTCATGACGGGACAACAGAAGAAGAACACACACGCCTGAAAGAAACATCAGAACACATTTCCGATACGGAACGACGGGCCATGGCGGCGGAGCGCGACGCGAAAGACAGGTATATCGCCGCCTATCTCGAGGGCCGTGTCGGCGCAGAATTCGGAGCGCGTATTACAGGCGCCGCCAAAGCCGGGCTTTTCGTAACGCTCGATGAAACCGGCGCAGACGGTTTTATTCCGGCCCGAACAATTGGCGCAGACTACTTTATGTTTGATGAAAAGAAGAAAGCCCTGATTAACAGCCGCAATGGCGACACCTATCGATTTGGCCGCAAGGTCGTTGTTAAACTGACCGAAGCAACCCCTATAACCGGCGGGTTGATTTTTGAAATCATTTCCAAGCCCGAAAAAGGGGAAATCCCCAAACATAATCCCCGCGGGCGAAACCAAAAATATAAAACCCGGCGCAGCGGAAAGAAAAAACGTCGATGAAACTTCCCAAACTGTCAAAGGAAGAACTTGCCAAACGCAATGCGCTGAAACGAGCCGCAAAGCCCCGAATAGCCTCAACGATTGTTTTATACACCGGAGATCCAAGCCATCCAAAAATATTGATGGGACAACGATCAAGCCGCAATGATTTTATGCCCTCAGTGTTTGTCTTTCCGGGCGGGCGTGTCGACCGGGTCGACAGCTATGCCCCCTATGAGGGCGATTTGTCTGATCGGACGCGCCGTGTCTTGGAAACCGTTTACAATCCCCGAAAAGCCAGAGCCTGCGTGCTGGCGGCCATTAGAGAAACCTATGAAGAAACCGGGCTGATGATGGGCCGCCAGGGCACTTGGAAGAAAAATCTGAACTCGGAAAGCTGGGATGCTTTCAGGACGGCAGAAAAAATGCCTGATCTGTCACAAATCGAAGTGTTCGGGCGCGCGATAACACCGCCCCATCGTCATAAAAGATACGATACGTGGTTTTTCATCCAAAAATATACGGGCGACACTCAAGTTATTGAAGATAGTGGAGAGCTCTCCAATGTCGGCTGGTATAGTTTTGATCAGATTAAGGATTTGGAGCAACAAAGGGCCACGACAATGATGTTGGCAGTGCTCAAAAATTATCTGAAGCGCCCCAAGCCTGAACCGACCATATTTTATTCGCGCATGCAAAACAGACGCTATGTCCAAGGCCCGTTTCCGGGTTGATTTTGGGCGTTGACTTTAAAAAATCCAAGCCTATAAGTCGCCGCTTGAGATTCCCGTTTAATGGAAAGGTGGAGCCATGGCCAAGCCAACCACAATTAAAATTCGTTTGAATTCAACTGCCGATACAGGTTATTTTTACGTCACCAAAAAAAATGCCCGCACAATGACCGAAAAAATGGTCAAACGTAAGTATGACCCGATTGCGCGCAAGCATGTGGAATTCAAAGAAGGTAAAATCAAGTAATATTGATTTTGACAGCTGAATTAGGCCGCCTCTTTAGGCGGCTTTTTTTGTGGCGCACCCTTCACGCGGTTCCGCCCGTCTTTCTTGGCGCCATATAAAGCAGAGTCAGCACGTTTAAAGACTTCACGAAGTTTTTCGCCCGGTTCTACTTGGGCAACGCCCGCGCTGATTGTGACGGAAAGTGCTTGGCCTTCAACATAGACCGGCGTTCCGCCAATAAGACTTCTTATCCGATCAGCCGCAAACTCAGCATCTTCTTGCTCTGTTGACGGCATGGCGATCATAAACTCTTCACCGCCATAACGGCTGACAATATCGACGGCGCGCATATGGGTCACCAGACGGGTAGCCACTTCTTTGAGGATATCGTCGCCTACATCGTGGCCGAGAATATCATTGACCCTCTTAAAATGGTCGATATCGAAAACAATAATTGAAAAAGGCTCGCCCCCGACCAGAGATTCAAATAATGGCGCAACTGATCGTTCGAAATAGCGGCGATTACCCAGACCGGTCAGCGGGTCGGCGACGACCATTTCCAAATCTTGGTTAAAGTTCTCCTGTAACGCGTCAGAATAGAATTTCCGCTTGAGCTGAGTATTCACCCGCGCAATTAATTCCTGCTTCTCAATCGGCCGCATGAGCGTGTCGTTAATCCCTAAATCATAGGCGCGGACAAACCGGTTTTCATCCTCGGGTGTTCCCACCAACAGAATTGGTATATGGCGGGTTGATTGATCAAATTTCAACGACGCACAAACACGCAAACCATCAAAGCTTTCAGAGTTCAAACTCACAATAATCAGGTCAGTATCGGTCGGCTTGCAGCGCAAAGCTTCGGATGGGTCCGTCAAAATTCTAAAATGGTGAATATCTTTCAGCGGACTGGCCAGTTGGAGCGCCCGTTTCTCATGATCCTCCAGGACCACAATGTTTCCCTTACGCTTTTCGATTTCCCGAACAACCGGACGAGAGTTTGCGAGTGAATGCCCGGTATGGCTTAGGAGTTGATCCGT
>CALJNJ010000013.1 GCA_937981945.1 uncultured Caulobacterales bacterium
GGCTATTGCGGCGCAGTCAGGCCCTGTCTTGGTTGCGTGCGCCGAAGACGAAATCGCTTCTGTTATTCGCAAAGCAGGGGGGCAGGCGGTGATGACGGACCCGGATCTGCCGTCAGGAACGGACCGCGTGCGCGCAGCGGCTGATATGTTTGATCCTGACAAGCATTATGATGTTGTCATCAATGTGCAGGGGGATATGCCGGCCATAGATCCGGGCATTATCGCGAATGTTGCCGGCCTCCTGTCGGAAACTCCGGATGCTGACATAGTCACAGCGGTGGTTGCGACAGAGGATGTAAGAGAAATTCAAGACCCGAATGTGGTCAAAGCGATCATCACGGAAACGGGCAAAGCGCTGTATTTCACACGGGCGTCAGCGCCGACGGGCCCCGGCCCGGTTTGGCATCACGTCGGGCTTTACGCCTATCGCCGCTCGGCGCTGGACAGGTTTTGTGATCTGCCGCCGTCCAGGCTTGAAAAGCGCGAGCGTCTGGAGCAATTACGGGCGCTGGAAGCCGGCATGACCATTTATGCCGCTATTTTGGAAACCGCCCCTGACGGGGTCGATACGCCGGATGATTTAGAGCGCGCCCGTCACATCATCGGATCTGCAAAGGAAAAGTCATGAGCGGAAATATTCACTATCAGGGTGAACCCGGAGCGTTTTCACATTTAGCCTGCTCGACTTTTTTCCCGGGCCACGAGCCTCAGCCTTGTATCTCATTTGCGGTGGCTTTCGCGGCTGTGCGCAAAAACCCCGATGATTTGGCCATGATACCGGTTGATAACAGCGTGGCGGGCCGTGTGTCGGATATTTATTATCTACTGCCAGAGGGCGGCCTGACGATTATTGGCGAGCACTATTTACCGATCCACCACAATCTCTGGGGGCTTCCCGGCGCCAAGATGGAAGACATCAGAACCGTGCGCTCACACCCCATGGCGTTGGGGCAAGTTCGAAAGCGGCTCGCCGGTTGGAATATCATCCCCAAAGCCGATACGGATACGGCCGGCGCCGCCCGCCGCGTATCAGAGAAGGGCGATAAATCAGTGGGGTCCATATCCTCGGCTTTGGCCGGCAAGATTTACGGGCTGGATTTACTGGCGGAAAACATTGAAGACGCCGCCCATAATACAACCCGATTTTTAGTCCTCGCCAATCAAGGCATTGATCTTCCCGAAGCCGGAATAAAAGTCGTGACCAGTTTCGTCTTTCGGGTCCGCAGCGTGCCGTCAGCGCTTTATAAGGCCCTGGGCGGCTTTGCGACAAACGGCGTCAATATCACCAAGCTGGAAAGCTATATGATCGGCGGATCCTTTACGGCGGCTCAGTTTTATATGGATGTAGAAGCCCATCCTGAGGACCCCGGCATGAAGCATGCCATGGAAGAATTGGCCTTCTTTTCCGAAGAAATTATCATGCTGGGCACATATCAGGCTGACCCGGCGCGGTTTACGCGGTCTGAAAAGTGATTGGAAATCTTAGGCGTTTCGGCCTAGAAGACCTCATATGAAACGGTTTCTGTTTTCAATGATCATTGTGATGTCGACGGCTTTTGCAGTGACGGCCGAGGCCTCTGCCGATGATCTGATTTATACGTCATGGCGCAATAATGATGCGGTCGGCGGATATGATGTGGTCAGTTTTTATTCCGGAAAACCCCTGAAAGGGCAGTCCCAATACAGTACGGAATATTGGGGCGCGATTTGGCATTTTTCATCCCGGGCAAATCTGGATTTGTTTAAAACAAACCCCTCCGCTTTTATTCCGCAATATGGGGGATATTGCGCTTGGGCAGCTGCCAATGGAAAACTTGCAAAAGGCGCGCCTGATAATTGGCATATTCGCGACGGCAAACTCTATTTGAATTTTAACGACCGTATTCAAAAACTGTGGGAAAAAGACATTCCGGGTTTTATTACGGATGCGGACAATTATTGGCCGGATCTGCTGGACAAGTAACTTAAAGGGGCGCGCACATGCTGACTAAAATTGATAAATACGGATCGCCTTTAATGGCGCTGTTCGCAGGCGCGGTATTTTTATCATCAATCCCGTTTAAATTCGGAAACGCCCCGGAAACGCAGGAAATATTCGGACGCTTAAACAGCTGGTCTACCGGCCTTGGCGCGGACGGATTATTCGCGCAATCAGGTCTTTTTTCGCAATATGTTATCGGCTCTGCCGAGATCGCGGCATCGATCGCCTTGCTGCTGGGAATATTGCCGCGGTTCCGCCGTTTACAGGGGTTCGGGGCTTTATTGGGACTGGCCGTTATGACCGGCGCCATCAGTTTTCACTTATTCACGCCGCTGGGAATTGATCCCAATAATGATGGCGGCGGTTTGTTTTTATCTGCTTGTATTGTGTGGTTGTGCTGCGCATTCATCCTGTTTTTGCGCCGCCAATATGTCAAAGACGGACTGCTCAAGATTGGATGCGCCCTGTTTGCGAAGCCCTAATTTTCCAGCCAATGCCGCAGCAGATGATGGGCGATGGTGAATTTTGGAGGTCTTAAGAAAGCGTCACTTTCTTTTCGAAAAACGGCCTCAACTTCATCGCGGGAGAACCACTGCGCAGCCTCTAATTCCTGCTTATTCAAACGAATGGTTTCATCGTTTGTTTGGCACTTCAGACCCATCATGAGCTGGCTCGGAAAAGGCCAGGGCTGACTGAATATATATTCGACGGAATGCACATCGATACCCACTTCTTCGCGGGTTTCCCGAACGCAGGTTTCTTCCAGAGTTTCCCCGGGGGATACGAAGCCTGCCAGCGTGGAGTAGGCGCCTTCCGGCCATCCGGGCGACCGCCCAAGCAGACAATTG
>CALJNJ010000014.1 GCA_937981945.1 uncultured Caulobacterales bacterium
TATAAAACGGACCCCTGCATTTGATAAATCACCGAGGTTTCATAGGGCGTACGCTCCGAGACGGCTAAGGCGCTACTGAGGTCAGACAGCGCAGCGGCAAAGTTATTCTGCCTTATATTTTCCGCCGCTGCGCTGACGGGCTGCCCCACGGCAGATGAAAATTGTCGATTGTCCTGAGGGCTTTCCTGCGCGCCGGGCGCAGCGCAGAACAGCCCGCTCAAAAGAACGGTGATGATACTTCCCCGAATGATCCCCATGGCCCTACTCCGGAATCACGCGGCCGTTTTCGTCTTTAAGAACAAAGGTAATGGTTGTGGTCACCCCTGTCTTGACGATGGCTTGTCCATTGGTGATGCGCGGGCGATATTTGAACTGCTGCGCTGCCTTGATGGAATTGCGTTTGAAAACCGTCTGCGTGCAATATTCCGCGGTCACATTGAAAGGCGTCCCGTCAGGGCTGATATCCATACGCAGTTTACAATGACCGGAGCGCTCCGCCCTAACCGGCATGATGGGCGCGATACAGACCAAGCAATCTTCCTCCTGCTCCATGACCGTGAAAGTAACCGGTACGATATCAATACCCTTTGGTTTAAACGGCGGAATAATATCTACACCGGCCGCGATGGGCTCTACGGGCAATCCGGCCGTAATGGTTTTTACCTTGGGCGGCGGCGGCGGAACATCCACTTCCTCCAGCTCCGGCGGATCCACAGTGATTGCCGGCGGTTCAACGTCTATATCAACCGGATTGATGGAAGCGATCTCTATGGCTTCATGGCTTTGTGCCTGAAACTCCACTTTGATCATCGCTACCATGGCCAAAGTCAGACCGCCCGTGACGATAGCGCCGCCGGCACCGCTCAGTAGATTTTTGAGTAATGTTTGCATGTTTTCCTCCCTAATATGTTTTATTATAACATAATATAACAAGAAAAGCAATAGTATAACATATGAAGCCAAAAACCTGAATTTCAGGCACAAAAAAACCCCGGTAAAACCGAGGCTTTTTTCAAAAAATGAAGCGGCGTTTACTGCTTCTTTTTCTTTCTGTAGAGCTTGTCATAAGCCGGTTTGAACTCGAGACAGGCTTGGTCATCGATTTCCCATTTACCGGTAAAGACCTCATTATCGTAAGCGGCTTTGATTTTGATATTGCACAATTCAACCGCCAGCTCTTCTTCGAACTTACAACGATCTTCAACGGCTTTACCTTCGGCCTGAATGAATGAAATCCACTTTTTAGCATCGCGGCCTTCTTTGGATCCGCCGGGGACCTTTTGGAAGGCATCAATGGCCAATTGGCTTTTCTGAGCCTTGGTAGAATTTTGACGCTGTTCTTTCGTCGTATTTTTACAAACGGGACGCGCCTCTTTTTGCGCATCCTCATAACGACATGTGGCGATCAGCATCCAGGATTTACCGGCGTTATAGCCTTTATTGATGGCAGATTTGAACGCATTCTCAGCCTTCACACACTCGCCCTCATTATAAAGCGCTTCGCCCAGATCCGCATATAATTTGGCCTGACCTGATGAACTGGCCGCCTGCTCCAAGATTGGAATAGCGCGCTTATATTCACGGGCCTGACGGAACAGATCAGAGAGCTGAACCAGCTTGTCCGAAGAGCGGGCAATACGTCCGGCGTTCATTTCTTTTTCAAGAATTTGAGCGGCCTGAAACGGCATGTCGTAATAGCTGTAATACTGAACGATCTTCATCAGATCCTGTTCGGAGCTTAAGACACCACCCAGATACAGCATTTTATTGACTTCAAAAGCTTCGGCTTCACGTCCGCCATTGGCGAGCAATGACGCCCAATTGTCCCAAAGCTGTTTATCATTTGGCCAGCGATTAATCATCTCTTTGACGATATCGGCCTGTCGGCCCTGCATGCCCAAATTATTGTAAAGGAAGTTCAAAAGGTCAAAGTGCTTACGCTCTTTATTACCTGCATTGCGGAACCATTTTTCAGCCCATGGCAAAGCCCGGCTGTAATTCTCGGATTGCACCCAAGCCTGGGTCAGCATTTCAATGTGAGATGGCTTTTCCGGCACGCCGCGGCTCAAAATATTTTCGAGCTTCTGAGCCCCTGCCGCATATTGCCCGTTAGCAATCATAAGCTGGGCGATATTTTCTTCCAAATTTTGCGACTCATTAGGCAGAAGACCGCCGGCATTAATCGCATTTTCAAAGTTTGAAATAGCCTGACCATATTGGTTGAGCTCGTAATAACTGGCGCCCAACATTTGATAAATGGTTGAACGCTCATAGGCGTTAAGCTCAGGCAGGCTGAGGGTTTGGTTCAGCTTTGACACGGCGCCGTTAAAATTATTGCCCGACATCATGTTTTGAGCTTCAAGCACGGGTTCACCGGCCGCAGCACTAAACTGTCGCCCTTCAGGAGCTTGTGCTTGCGCCACTGTGGTTCCGACAGTCACCGAAAGCGCACCGACAGACAATACCGCCGCCGCGCCCATACAGAGCCATTGACGGAAAACTGATTTTACATTTGCTTGTGTCACAACACAGGTCTCCTGATTTATTTCTATTCCGGGATCAATCGGCCGCGTTCATCGGTGAGTTTGAAAGTAATTTTACTTTCAAC
>CALJNJ010000015.1 GCA_937981945.1 uncultured Caulobacterales bacterium
ATCCTGCAAGCCCAAGGAAAAACCAACGCAGCGAAGCAAGCAAAATTTCAGGCGGACCGGCTTGTAGCTTTGCCGCCGGCGCTTTTAGCGGCCACTAATTTTATTTACGAAAACCGAGTTGTCAAAGCAGAGCAAATCGTCAGGAAGTTTCTTCAAGAAAATCCTCATCATATAGAAGCTATGCGGTTGCTTGCAGAGATTGCATCACGGTTCGGTGTGTTTGAAGAAGCAGATTTTCTGCTGGAAAGCGCGATCGAATTCAGTCCGCGCAACGTTCAGTTACGGATTGATTACATCCAAGTTTTGCGCAAACGGCAAAAATTTAAGGCGGCATTGGAGCAAGCGAAAATTGTCTATGACCGAGATCCTGATAATCCGATTTTCCAGTCCCATCTGGCTATTGAAAGCATGCAAACAGGGGATCATGAAAGAGCTTTTGAATTATTCACGAAGGTTTTGGAGGTCTTGCCCAATGATTTTGCGACATTAACATCGTTGGGTCACGCTTATAAAACATTCGGAAAACATGATGAAGCAGTTGAGAGTTATCGATCGGCTTATCGTAAAAAAATTGATCACGGCGATGCATATTTTGGCCTCGCAAATTTAAAGACCTATCGATTCACCGATGAGGAAATGGCTCAAATGGAGGAATTGGTCGGCCGTTCCGGTATTGGGTTTTCAGATCATGTCAATTTATGTTTCTCACTGGGTAAAGCATACGAAGATCAAGAAAATTTTGCAAAAGCATTTGACCAATATAAAAAGGGTAATGAATTAAAAAAGGCACAGTCAATTTACCGTGCCGAAGACATGACCGCAGAATTAGCCGGACAAATAGAACACTGTACGGCGGAGCTCTTTGAAAATCAGGGCGGCAAAGGCCATGACGCACCGGATCCAATTTTTATCTTGGGCTTGCCTCGGGCAGGATCGACTTTAGTCGAGCAGATTATTGCCTCTCACAGCCAAGTCGACGGCACATTGGAACTCCCGAATATTTTGTCGACTTCGTTTCAATTGCGGGGTCGAAGCCGAAAGAAAACAGGCGGTCTTTATCCAAAAATTCTGCATGAATTGCCGGCAGAAAAATTAAAATTACTTGGCGAAAGATACATTGAGGAAACTCGCATACATCGAGACGGCGCACCATTTTTTACCGACAAAATGCCCAATAACTTTCGCCATATCGGATTGATCAATCTCATTTTGCCAAACGCCAAAATAATAGATGCGCGGCGTCATCCAATGGCTTGTTGTTTTTCAGGCTTCAAACAACATTTCGCCGAAGGTCAGGAATTCACTTACGGGCTTGAGGATGTCGGAACCTATTACAAAGATTATGTCGCCCTTATGGATCATTGGGACAAAGTATTGCCGGGTAAAATCTTAAGGGTGCAGTATGAAGAAGTTGTCGCGGACACTGAGGCTCAAGTTCGCCGTATGCTTAAATTCCTCGATTTGCCTTTTGAAGACTCTTGCATCGAGTTTCATAAAACAAAGCGGTCGGTGAGGACAGCCAGCTCCGAACAAGTCAGGCAACCAATATTTAAATCCGGTTTGGAACAATGGCGAAATTTCGAACCATGGCTTAATCCGCTTAAAGATGCATTGGGTCCTGAAATTTTAAAACGATACCCTATTTAGGAGAGACGCAATGGCCAATAAAGTTATGTCCGTGGACGCCATTCACGATCTGGCGAAAACAACACTAATGAAATTTGGGGCCGACGCAGAAAACGCCGGTGCCGTTGCCGATACCATTACAATGGCAGAACGAGATGGTTGTGTCTCTCATGGCCTGTTTCGGCTACCGGGTTACGTTGCTACGCTCAAAAGCGGTAAGGTCAATGGTGAGGCAAGGCCGACCGTAAAAACCCTTGCGCCGGCCGTCGTGCAGGTGAACGGCCATAATTGCTTTGCGCCGCATGCCCTAAAGGCCGGACGCGCGTCTCTTATTGAAGCTGCCAAAACTTGCGGAATAGCGGTAATGCCCATGATTGGCGTCCATCATTTTGCCGCCCTTTGGCCCGACCTAGAAGAAGTTTGCGATGCCGGTCTCGCGGCTTTTGCCTGTGTGAACTATAAACCATCAGTGATTCCGGCCGGCGGCAAAAAAGCCCTTTACGGCACAAACCCAATCGCCTTTGGATGGCCGCGACCCGGCAAATCGCCGATGATTTTTGACATGGCCACATCAGTCATGGCCCGCGGAGAAGTCGGCGTTGCGGCTCGTGACGGTCATCCTATCCCCGAAGGTGTCGGCGTTGATGCGGACGGTAATCCGACAACAGATCCCAATGAAATTTTAAAAGGCGCACTTCTGGCATTTGGCGGGTATAAAGGGTCCTCCATATCTATGATGGTAGAGTTATTGTCAGGCGCCATGATTGGCGAGAGCTTTAGCTATGAAGCGGCCGTGCGCGATATTGCCGATGGCGGTCCTCCTCAAGGCGGACAATTCATCTTTGCGATTAACCCCACACTAGTTCGCGGTGACGATGGCTGGAGTGAACATGCCGAAGGGTTTTTTGATAAAATCTATGAGCAGGACGGCACCCGCCTTCCGGGCGATCGCCGGTATCAAAACCGTGCAAAGCATCTGGAGACAGGTGTCGAGGTATCGCCTATCATATTAGAGAAAATTGCCGGGCTTTAGCCAGCTGCTATTGCCAAACACACCGCTTTAATATGCATTCGATTTACAGTGCCCCATAAGCAATATTTCTGCTAAAACAGGACAAAATAAAGGACGACGTTATGGACCAAATATTTGGACAACTCATCGATGGCGAATGGGAATCTTCCGGCGAACAAATTCCTAACATCAACCCTTCCGACGTGACAGATACAGTTGGTCATTTAGCCTCTGCGACAGAGGCGCAGGTTGAAGACGCTATTTCCGCCGCCCGAGCCGCGCAACCGGCCTGGGAAGATGTAAAGCTTGAAGATAAGCAGAACATGCTTTTCAATATTGGCCAAGAGCTCATGGACCGTGCCGATGAAATCGGCACTATTCTGAGCCGCGAAGAAGGAAAACCCTTTGCCGAAGGGCGAGGCGAAACCATGTTTGCGGGGAAGTTTTACAAATATTATGCCGCTGAATGTTTGCGGCAAATCGGAGAAAGCGCCGCATCCGTTCGGCCGGGAATCCACATTGATGTCACCCGGGAAGCCGTTGGCGTCGCCGGATTGATAACGCCTTGGAATTTTCCAATTGCCATTGCGGCATGGAAAATGGGACCTGCGCTCGCTTATGGAAACACGATTGTCTTAAAGCCGTCAGAGGTCACGCCCGCTACCGCTCACATACTCGGTGAAGTTCTGAATAAGCACCTCCCGAAAGGCGTCTTTAATTTGGTGCAGGGCGGCGGTAAGGTCGGTGCGGCGCTCTCATCCGGGAAAGTTGATGCTGTGTCCTTTACCGGATCTGTTTCCACAGGCCGCAAGATAGCTGCGGCCGCCATTCAGAACATGGCGCGCATTCAATGCGAAATGGGCAGTAAGAATCCAATAGTTGTTATGGATGATGCCGATATTGATCTGGCGGTTAGTTCTTGTCTCCACGGTGCATTTGGTGCGTCAGGCCAAAAATGTACAGCAAGTTCCAGGTTGATTGTTCACAAAGATATTCACGATGAGTTTGTCGAGAAACTTACGCAAGGCGCTAAAGCGAAGCGGGTAGGTCACGCCCTCGAAGACGGCACGGAACTTGGCCCTGTCGTTAGCGAAAGCCAGATGAATAAAATACTGTCTTATATGGCGCTTGCTAAAGAAGAAGGCGGTGAACTCGTAACGGGCGGGGAGCGCGTACAGAAAAATACTGAAGGATATTATCTCCCTCCAACAATTTATACCAATACGACCAATGATATGCGGGTCAACCAAGAAGAGATATTCGGTCCTATGACCTGCATCCAAAAAGTTGATAGTTATGAGGAGGGATTGGCCATGGCCAATGATACCGAATTTGGTCTGTCGGCGTCGATTATGACGCAATCACTTAAGCGGGCAACTCATTTCAAACGATATGCTCGCTTTGGTGCAACTCTAGTGAATCTTCCGACAGCAGGCCTTGATTATCATGTACCGTTTGGAGGGCGCAATTCGTCCAGTTATGGTCCGCGTGAGCAGGGCGAACATGCTAAGGATTTTTACACCATCATGAAAACCTCCTACACTAATCCGGGATAACCCATGCTGATTATTGACGCCTTACAATATGTAAACTGGACTCGGGAACTGTTCGAAGAGGCTCGGGACGGGGGCGTCAACGCCATTCATGTGACGATTTCCTATTGGGAAAACACACGGGATACTTTGGAAAACATCGGGGATTGGCGAAAGCGTTTTCGCGATCACAGCGACATTATTATGCCGATCAATCAGGCGGCAGATATCGATAAAGCCAAGGCCGAAAGCAAGGTCGGGATAATTCTCGGGTTTCAGAACTGCTCACCTATTGAAGACGATCTTCGCTTGGTTGAAACCATGTATAATGAAGGCGCGCGCATTATGCAGCTCACCTATAACAATCAGAGCCTTCTGGCGACCGGTTGTTATGAGGATGGCGATAGCGGGGTCACCAGGTTTGGCCGTGAGGTGATCAAAGAGATGAATCGTGTCGGTATGATTATCGACATGTCCCACAGCGCTGAGCATTCCACCTTGCAAACCATTGAGCTGTCAGAGCGGCCAATTGCCATTACGCACGCCAACCCGTCTTCGTGGCATCATGCCCTTCGCAATAAATCCGACGATGTTTTAAAGGCGCTCGGACAAAGCGGCGGCATGCTCGGTTTCTCCATGTACCCTTTTCATCTGAACAATGGACCTGATTGTACGCTCGATGATTTCTGCGGCATGGTTATGGATACGGCAGAGCTTATGGGTGTTGATCATATCGGTATTGGCTCGGACCTTTGCCAAAACTGGGGCTACGAAACCCTTGAATGGATGCGTTCCGGAAAATGGACTTTCAAGCCTGATTACGGTGAGGGAAGCGCCAGCAATGCAGATTGGCCGCGCCAGCCTGACTGGTTTGTCTCATCCAAAGATTTTGGAAATATTGCAAAAGGTTTATCTGACAAAGGCATGAGCCAAGCCGATGTTAAAAAAGTTATGGGTCTGAATTGGTATCGTTTCTTTGAAAAAGGGTTTCAACCTGCATGAG
>CALJNJ010000016.1 GCA_937981945.1 uncultured Caulobacterales bacterium
TGTCAGGGGTAGACTATTTTTGCCCGATGCTTAGCAGAACAACCAGAGCGGCCGGCAAACCGACAATTAGGCCTGCAGGCAAATAATCTAACCCGGCCGTTTTATGTACGCCCCAAAACGCGAGAGGGGTCAGGAGTAAAATATCTAAGGGTCTGGGCACAAAGCGCAGAATTAGCAGGCCTGCCGGTATGGTTACGGCCCATATTTTCCAGCCTGTCAATGTTGTGATTTCGCCCAGTCCGAAGCCGGATCCCGTAATGCCGATGGCTGCGGCCAGCAAATAGGCAAAAATCAAAATTTTGCCTAAGGTTTTGCCAAATCTGTATTTGAAGCTCGTGGCCATAATGTCCCGCTGATAGTCTTAATTAAAACTCTACGGCGGGCCAACCAATTATCAACCATTTTCATTTATCACTCACGGAAAAATGGTGGAGATAAGAATGAGCTTGCTGACGGATTGGACAGACACGCATTCCAAAAAGTTTCAAAAAGAAGTTTTGACCTTTGGTCACGACCTTGAAAGCACCGGCTTATTTACGGATGAAGCTTTGATCAAGCTTTTGGAAAAGCACCCAAGTGAGCAGCTCGACGTTTGTTCCATGGATGAAAACCCTGATCCGCGCTATCCCAATCAGTTTTTAACCGGGGATTTTCGCGGCGTTCCCGGTGAAACCTTACTGGCAGCGGCCAAAGCCGGCCGAATTTGGATAAATGTCCGCAAAGCCATGAATATTCATCCGGAATATAAAAGCGTACTGGACAAGATGTACGGAAATTTGGCCGAAAAATCAGGCTGTAAAGTTTACAATGCCAATGGCGGAATTTTGATCAGCTCGCCGATTTCGCAAACGCCATATCATTTTGATAAAACGCAGACATTGCTGTGGCACATTCGCGGTAAGAAACGGGTTTATGTCTATCCGCTCACCCAAAAATTCATTTCCGATGAAAATTATGAAGCCATCATCACCAATGCGTTGATCGACGATCTGCCTTATCACAGCGATTACGACAAAGAGGCAATTATTGTTGATCTTCAGCCGGGTCAGGCAGCTTGCTGGGAGCTGAACGCCCCGCACCGCGTCGATAATCAGTCGTTTTGCGTGTCGGTCACCACAGAATATTCAACGCGGGAATCCGGGATCAAAAACGCCAATATGATTGCGAATGCGGCTCTGCGGAGCAAATTCGGGGCTTCGCCAAGCTATTCTGATGACGGAGAATTAAAGCGTCTGTTAAAGTCAGGCTTAGGCGTTGCGCTTCGGAAAATGGGCTTTGTGGCGGGGAATAATGCGCCGGATATGGTCAAGTTTAAAATTGATCCGAATGTTGAAGGTTTTGTTGTACCTACGGAGCCTTATACGCGGGATTTCTAAGGAAAACCCCGCTGAGATTCTACCGGGCGGCGAAATTTGGCGATGAAACAGGTCTGTTTACCCGCCTTAAATGAAGGCGTTTGACCCAAAGGACCTAAAAGCGTCCAACCTACACCCTTATAATTGGGGTGAGACCATGCTGACGGATTGGACCGTAAGACACACAGAACGATTTGGTGAAGAAACCGTGACATTCGGTCACGATTTGACCCGGTCCGGCTTGTTTACGGATGAGGCTCTTATCGAGCTCATGAAAAAACATCCCATTGATCAAATGGATGTCTGCAGCATGACGGATGAGCCGGACCCCCGGTTCCCCAATCAGTTTTTAACAGGCGATTTTCGCGGCGTTCCCATGGAAACCGTTATGGCCGCCGCCAAGGCCGGGCGGGTCTTTGTCAATCTGCGCAAAGCCATGAATATTCATCCGGAATACCGCGTTTTACTGGATCAAATGTTCGGAGAGCTGGCGGAACAAACCGGATTTGACGGGAGTCAGGCGAAAGGCGGTATTCTGATCAGTTCGCCTATTTCTCAGACCCCTTATCACTTCGATAAAACCGAAACCATTTTGTGGCACATTCGGGGCGAAAAGCGCATTTATATTTATCCAATGACCCAAGAATTTATCGCGGACGAAGACTATGAAGCGGTGGCGGTGAGTTACCGGATTGATGATTTGCCTTATGACGCTCGCTTCGACGAAGCTGCCACGGCGTATGATTTGCAGCCCGGTCAGGCTATTGCCTGGCCGCTCAATGCTCCGCACCGGGTCGACAATTCGTCGTTTTGTGTCTCGGTGACAACGGAATATGCAACCCGCGCAGCTTCAATCAAGAATAACGCCATGATTGCAAATGCGGCGATCCGCGGCAAATTCGGTATGAAGCCCGGCTATCAATATGACGGTACCGTCAAAAGATTTGCCAAAGCAGGCCTGGGGGTGGCGCTTCGGAAAATGGGCTATATGGAGCGTAAAGACTCGCCTGATCTGGTCAGCTTTAAGATTGATCCCGAAGTTTCCGGATATGTTGTCCCGACGGAGCCGTTTGTTCGTAATTTTTAGGGACGACTAATTTATTTAAATCCTTGCCTAGGCCCGTTTAGCTCATTTAAAACCCCGCTCCAAACAGGAAGGTGTTTATATGACCTATGATATGATCGAGTTTACCAAGGATGACGGCGTTGCCAAAATCCGTCTCAATCGCCCGAAAGCCCTCAACGCCCTTTGCAATGACATGATGAGGGAGGTCGCGCAGGCCTTGGCTGAGCTTGAAGCGGATAGCTCAATTCATTGCGTAATCCTGACGGGATCAGACAAAGCTTTTGCAGCAGGCGCTGATATTAAGGAAATGCAGGAAAATACCTATCTCGACATTTATCAGGATGACCCGTTTGAGAAATATGCCGGTTCTATTGAGCGTTTCCGCAAGCCGATTATTGCAGCGGTTTCAGGCTATGCTTTGGGCGGCGGGTGCGAAATTGCTATGATGTGTGATTTTATTATCGCTGCAGACAACGCCAAATTTGGCCAGCCGGAAATCACATTGGCGGTTATGCCGGGAATAGGCGGGACGCAACGTCTGACTCGGGCGGTGGGCAAGTCCAAAGCTATGGATATGTGCCTGACGGGCCGTATGATGGACGCGGAAGAGGCTGAGCGTTCGGGGCTTGTTTCCCGCGTTGTTCCGCTGGACGAGCTTCAGGATACAGTCGAGAAAGAAGCCCGCAAAATAGCGTCAATGAGCCTGCCGATTACTATGATGACAAAAGAAACCGTCAATGCCGCTTTTGAGACCACTTTGCAGCAGGGGATCAAGTTTGAACGGCGCCTGTTCCAGAGTATGTTCACAACTGAAGATCAGACGGAAGGCATGACGGCCTTTATTGAAAAAAGAAAGCCGCACTTTAAGAATAAGTAGCGCTTGACGTCATTTAAAAGCGCGCGTATAGGGCGCGCTTACGAATTACCGGCCCTTCCAAAGGGCCATTTTTTGAGGAAAATATGGCAAATACAGCTTCAGCTAAAAAAGCCGTTCGCGTTCAAGCTCGCAAGACAGAGGTGAACAAAGCTCGCCGGACTATGGTTCGCTCACAGATCCGCAAGGTCGAAGATGCGATTACAGCCGGGAAAAAAGACGAGGCACAGGCCGCTGTAAAGGCCGCTGAGCCTGCTATGATGCGTGCAGTGAGCAAAGGCGTCTATCACAAAAACACGGCGTCTCGCAAAATCTCTCGCTTGAATAAGCGCGTTAAGGCGATGAAATAAGCTTCAAAGCTTAAACATTTAAAGAATTTATCGAGCTCCCTCTTGGGGGCTCTTTTTTTGAACCATTTTCCGGGTTTTGCTGACTATACTCATAGCAACTGAATTGGAATGGCTGTGAGTACAACGCGTTCAGATAAGGAAAAAGCCCTGGATGCCTATCAAGCCATTTTGGCGATGGATGGTGATCGGCGCGCTTTTAATCTTTTATTGAAGCGTTGGCATCCCAGATTTTTGCGTCTGTCTTATTATCTGACAGGTCATAAAGAAGATGCCGAAGATGTTCTCCAAGATGCCCTTTTGACCATCGCCAAAAACATAGGCCGTTTACGGGAGCCGGAGCTGTTCGGGCCTTGGGCCTGCACCATTATCAGACGGCGTGCCGCCGACAAAATTAAGACAGCGACCAAACACCGCCGGACGGCCAAGGCCATTACGGAGCTGCCGGTCCCGGCGTCTGCCGACCTCGAAACGGGACTGTCGCTGAAGCAAATATTAGAGAGCTTATCCCCTCAGGATAGCCGGCTCATGCGTCTGTCTTATATCGCCGGTTTTACAGTCGATGAGATCGGCGCCGGATTGGGGATCCCTGCCGGCACGGTCAAATCACACTTGTTCCATATTCGCAAAAAACTTCAACAATCCGTCAACCCGAAAGGAGATCAAAATGTCAAATTTTGAAAACGATTTAAAACAAACTTTATCCGGTGAAGATGAGCGCTTTATCAAAGATTCATTTGATGAAGGGTTCTACGCCTCCGTCTTTGACAGCCTCACAGATAAGAGCAGTATTTATCGCTGGACTTGGGTCGGCA
>CALJNJ010000017.1 GCA_937981945.1 uncultured Caulobacterales bacterium
AGCGATAGAGGCCGAAGGCCAGAATTGGCGTTGCGATTGCCAGGGGTAACAGATGCAGGCCCGGTTTCTCGACGCCGTCCAGAGTTTTCCAAAATTTTGAATTATTCAAATCATCGACGGCTTTCAAATCATCGGATTCGAAAACCCGTCCGTCCGGTAAAATTATTTTGCGCCTCACCGCCCCCAATGGCGGCTCAAATTTCAGCTCTTTGGCATGACAGGCAAATTCTGCCTTAAGCCCGCTCGTGGATATCAATATTTCCCGGCTGTCCACGATGAACTCGGCGGGCCGGGCCTGACCGGACTGACGTTCAAAAATATCACCTGATATGCGTATCGGTCCCATTAAAGTCCTAAATCAATGTCAAAGCCTTCAATATCGGCATATTCTGCGGCGGTGACGCCGTGGGTTTCAATGACCGTACTGGTATATCCGCCCAAATCTCCGCCGGCCAGAACTTCGGTTTTTGAAGCCATATATTTAGCCAATCGGATTTTTCCCCAGGGGATCATCAATCCCAAGGTCAACAGAGACAACAGCGTATTGGTCACAATAATCCAGACATATTTCGGGGCTTCAACGGTTGAAACAAATTCGTGTTTTCCGTCCAGTATGGCATTGTTAAAGATGATGTTGCGGACAGCCGCTTTATATATCTGCCCAACCCCGAAAAACGCCAAAAACATGCCGGCGTAGACCAGAAGAATTGGAATGAATATCAACATAGCGGCCAAAGAATCGTCATTAAAATCAACGCCGAAGGCGCTTAAAATCCCGGCGCCCAGTGCCATGATGGCGCCCATGAAAAACAACGAGCCGATAATCGCGACAAATCCGAAAGCAATTGTGATCAAAAAAGGGGGATAATACTCGCCCACATCGGCGTCAAATTCGAATGATCGGTCGCCGTAATAATGGTGGTTTGTCGTGTATCTGTTTTTTGACAAAGTCACAAAAGGCTTGAGCAAATTCATGGAAAACCAAGCCCCGAACGGATAAAGCACATAGCTGAGAAAAGCTCTGAATCCATTGCCGTCAAAATTGAACCGAACATTGCGATAACTGCTCATTCGGGCGTTAAATCGAAGGGCGCGGGACACGATAAATCCGACAAACAAGATAAATATGAAATACAGGCCCATATACAAATTAAAAGAAACTTGGCTTGCGACCCAAAGGACGCCCAAAATCGTGACAACAATCAGGCGCCCGATCAGGATTTGGATGCCCTTCGCATGATAATCAAAATTGTGGTCATCGATAAATGTATTGCCGTAAAAATATTTACGGTCCCGGATTTTCGCCCAGGCGGAATAGACTCCGGCGGTCACAATGCTGAGAAGAACATTGACGATCCAAATGCCGAAATATTCCATCACATCGCCGCGAAATTCGACTTGGTGGTGACGCACGGTCAGTTCATCTTTGGCCTTTGCCGCCCGAACAAATTCTCTCAATGCATCAGACATGTCATCCCCCACATACTCTCTGGGTGCATGGGGATTTCAGCCAAGTCAAGTGAGGTTTCGTTGTTGATAGATCAGGTCTGATTTTATTTTCGCCAGGGAAAAGCCCAAATTTCGGCGGTTCATATTCTTCGGCAAGCTCGCCAGCTTCTTGGGGTAGACCGCAGCATATTCTTTTTTCAGGGTGAGGTGCATGGCGCGGATCATAAAAAGATGTCCGGCTCTGATGAGGACGAAATAGGCCGCGAAAAAGGCCGTAATAACGGAGGCGTGGTTCAGCTCGGAACCGTCACCGGTGAAGAATCCAATCACAATCAAAACAAGCAATAGAATGAAGGCCGTCGGCAGCAATGTTCGAACGACCCAATAGCGGACCGACAGGTAATGAGTTTCCAAATATTCAGGCGTCATTTCCCGATATCCGGTTCACCCGGCCAGATAACAATTCGGTTTATCTGATCGTCTTCGTCGATGTGAATTTCGCTGACCACGGCGTTTTGTACGCTCATACCTGCTTCATGGATCGTTTCGCGAGAGCCGCTGACCAAATGATGCCAGTCGGGCAGGTCTTTGCCTTCGGCGAGCAGCCGATAGGCGCAGGTTTGGGGCATCCAGTATAATTGGCTGACATTATCGGGGGTCAAAGTTACACAATCCGGAACCAATTCGGAGCGTTTTGGGTAATTGCCGCACTGACATGTGCCTGCATCAAAAAGCTTGCAAACCACATCCGTTATATAAACTTCCGCCGTATCTTCGTCTTCGAGCCGAATACAACAGCATTTCCCGCATCCGTCGCAAAGGCTTTCCCACTCAGTCTTGGATAATTCGGTAAGGGATTTTGCCTTCCAAAAGGGTTCAATTTTTTTATCCTGACTCATGCAGGCATCTCTAGCCTATTGAAGAAAACCGGGCTAGCTATTTCGGTATGAATACTTACCGCGCAGATTTGGATGCGGCCAATGACAACCGTGTGCATCGCCGATGGCGATTGATCGCTATTGTTTTGACGGTCTTGCTTCTGGGTTTGACGCTTGGCTATTTCAAAACCAAATCCTACCTGTTTGAGGGCCTTCCCAATCTTCCGACCAAGTCGACCATGTGGGAAATGAATCTGCAACCCAATACGACATTGACCAACACAAAAGGCGTCGTTTTGGGGCATCGCGGGCCTTATGTGGGACAACCTCGAAAGCTGTCCCAGCTTCCGGATCATGTCCCCGCGGCGTTTCTCGCCATCGAAGACGAGCGATTTTACGATCACGCCGGATTTGACCGTAAAGCTATTTTGCGGGCGTTTTTTGAAAATACGAAATCCGGCAAGACCGTTCAGGGAGGCTCTACTTTGACCCAGCAATTGGTCAAAAACATGCTTCTGACGCCGGATAAGAATTATCGCCGAAAATTTCAGGAAATGTGGCTCGCCTATGAAATGGAGCAGGTTCTGACCAAGCCTGAAATATTGGAATTATATCTCAATCGTATTCCGCTGGGTATTCAGACCTTTGGCGTAGAAGCCGCATCGCAACGGTTTTTCGGCAAACCGGCGTCGCAATTGACCTTATCGGAATCCGCCTTGTTGGCCGGCCTGCCCAAAGCGCCGTCACGCTATGATCCCAGTCGTAATTTTGACGGCGCTTGGGAGCGCGGCAAATTAGTCTTGCAGCGTATGCACGCCAATAGAATGATTTCCATCACTCAATTATCCGAAGCGGAAAGTAATCCGCCAATTATTGTTGAAGGTTCGAAAGTGGCCTTGGAGCCCGATGCCATCGGGCATTTCTTTGATTATACCAGTGAACGCGCCGGAGAATTGGTCGGACACAAAACCAAAGATTTAAAGATTGTGACGACCATCGACCCAAAACTACAAGCTGCTGCCGAAACAGCATTGGAAAATGTCTTGGCCAAGCAGGGCAAGAAACGAAAAGTAACCGAAGGCGCCATTGTCTTAATCGAAAACTCAACCGGTGAAATTAAAGCCATGGTCGGCGGCCGGGATTACAGCGCCAGTAAATTTAACCGCGCCGCCCAAGCCATGCGCCAGCCGGGGTCGTCCTTTAAGGCCTTCGTCTATGCCGCTGCGCTGGAAGAGGGGTTCACACCGGGTACGGTACGCGTCGATCAAATTGTGACCATTTCAGGCTGGTCACCGGAAAATTACACAAAACGCTATCGCGGTCCCATGACCATAAGAGAAGCCTTAAAGCACTCTATCAATACGGTGGCGGCGCAGGTCGGCGCGGAAATCGGCCCCTCCAAAGTATCCTCCATTGCCAAACGCTTTGGGATTAAGAGCAGTTTGCGTTCGCATTACTCGATT
>CALJNJ010000018.1 GCA_937981945.1 uncultured Caulobacterales bacterium
TGTGCCGCAGGCCAGAGTCATGCCGACACCCCGCTCCCAGACTTTGAGGCGGATTTTATCAGGGCCGTCCACACGGGCAAAGCCCACATTGACCTGCTCCGGAAACAGCGGGTGAAACTCAATCATGGGCCCGACCCGATCTGGACGGGCTTTTTCAAAATCTTCGACAAAGAACACACAATGAGGGTTCCCCATGGACACGGCCCCGGGGTTTGACAGAACAGGATTGTCAATCGGCCCGACTTTCACATCGATATGATGGGTGTGCATGGCCTCGGCGAGCGGCACTTGATCCCATTCCAGTCGAGGCGGCCCCATATCCACGGCGATTTGCATGTCGCCGGCTGAGCGGCATTTCAAAAGCCCCGCCTTTGTTTCGACAATGACTTCCTCTCTGTCGCTGTCGCGCAGAACCAGCCAAGCGATACAGCGCGTCGCGTTTCCGCAGGCATCCACTTCTCCGCCTTTTTGGTTCCAAATTTCCATAAACACATCTGCGCCGCTTGCCTTGGGGGCCCGCAGAACAATAACCTGGTCCGCGCCTTTAGCGCCCATGGTCGAACTGCCGGGCTTTGCCAAAGCCACAACACGTTCTTCCGTCAGCTCAAAACTTCGGCGTTCCCGCGCATCAAAGACCGCAAAGCGGTTCCCGGCGCCGTTCATGATTAAAAACTTCATGGCGTGCATATAGAGAGCCTTGCTCCCCGGCGCAATCCGGGGTTTAAATTGCTTTGATAAAAACAATTAGGGGAATGCCATGACCATATCCAAATTATCAGCAGGGCTGTTGCTCGGGACCGCGCTTATTTTGACCGCTTGCGGTGACGGGGCCAATACCGGAGACAAAAACCCAAATGTAAAAGAGACCATGACTAATCATACTGCAAGAGCCTCTAAGGCCATAGACTATACGGACGCCGGTAAAACCGATGCCGATCATATTTGGCTTGAAGAGGTTGAGAGCGACGAAGCTCTGGCTAAAGTAAAAGCCTGGAACACGGCATCCGAACCGAGAATGCGCGGAGAAACCTACAAGGCTATTAAGTCTGACCTGCTCAGCATTTACAATTCCCCTGAGAAAATACCCTATGTGTCTTACCGCAATGGGGAGGCATTTAATTTTTGGCAGGACGACAAAAATGTCAAAGGTATTTGGCGCAAAACCACATTGGACAGCTATTCCACTGACGCGCCCCAATGGGAAACTATTTTGGACGTGGACAAACTTGCCGAAAGCGAAGGCAAGAACTGGGTTTATAAGGGCTCGAATTGTCTGGCCCCGGACTATATTCGGTGTTTGGTCAGTCTTTCCAATGGCGGGAAAGATGCCATTGAGCGACGCGAATTTAACTCGCAAACCAAGGCATTTGTAAAAGACGGTTTTTTCCTGTCAGAGAGTAAAGGCGGCACGGCCTGGCTCGACAAAGACAATTTATTGGTTGGCGTGGATTTTGGCCCGGGCACCATGACCGATTCCGGTTACCCTATGATTGTCAAATTGTGGCAGCGCGGAACTGACTTGGCAGATGCGCGCGAAATTATGCGCGGCGAAAAAGCCGATGTAGGCGTCTGGCCGGCGAGTTTTGAAAATGCGGCCGGTGAAGAAGAAGTCATAATCATCCGGTCCAAGACGTTCTACACTTCTGATTATTTCTGGGTTCCGAGAACAGGCGAAAATGCCTTTAATCCCGTTCAGGTCCCCATCCCCGACAAAAGCAATATGTCCGGTCAATTTGGAGATCAAATCCTGGTCTCTCTGCAAGAGGACTGGCGCGGCCATGAAACCGGCGCGCTTGTATCCTTCAGCGCTGCGGATTTTATGGACAGCGGAAAGATCGGGACCGTTAACGAGGTTTTCAAACCCGGGCCCCGCCAATCGGTCAATAATGTGGGCATTACCAAAGACACGGTTTTGATCAGTATTTCAGAAAATGTTTCCAGCGGCGCTTACGCCTTTAATTTCACCGGCGGTAAATGGGCCGGGAAAAAATTGAATTTTCCGGAAAACGGAACGGTTTCCATCGGGTCAACCAATCACAAAGAATCCGTTGCCTTTATCAATACGGAGAGCTTTTTGCAGCCGGATACGCTCTGGAGCCTCGATACATCAGATATGTCCGTCGACAAAGCGCGCTCTTTGCCAAATTGGTTTGACGCGGACAATATGGTCGCGGAGCAGTTTGAAGTCGCCTCCACAGACGGCACGATGATTCCCTATTATATGATGCGCCGTAAAGACACGAAAATGGACGGTAAAAACCCAACGCTTCTTTACGGTTATGGCGGTTTCGAAATTTCCATAAATCCCGCCTACAGTTCCTCCGTCGGTAAAGCCTGGGTTGAACGCGGCGGCGTTTATGTCTCTGCCAATATGCGCGGCGGCGGCGAGTTCGGCCCGAAATGGCATCAGGCCGGATTGAAAACAAAACGTCAGATAATCTATGACGATTTCATCTCGGTTGCGGAAGATTTAATTGACCGCAAAGTCACAAGCCCAAAACATTTGGGAACTCACGGCCGCTCCAATGGCGGGCTGTTAATGGGCGTTATGTTCACCCAGAGACCTGATCTGTTTAATGCCGTGGCTATCGGCGTGCCGCTCTTGGACATGAACCGGTATGACAAGCTTCTGGCCGGCGCATCTTGGGTGGGTGAATATGGTGACCCGGACGATGACGGAGTTGAAGGCGCCTTTATTCGCAATTTGTCGCCTTATCATAATATTGATCCCAACGGGACATATCCTGTGCCCTACATTTACACATCAACTAAGGATGATCGCGTGCACCCGGCGCATGCGCGAAAATTTGCGCAAAGGCTGGAAGATTACGGATTTGATTTTCTTTATTATGAAAACATTGACGGCGGCCACGCCGGCGGCGCCAATCTGGAAGAGTTAGCCCGGCGCGACGCCCTGATTTATGCTTATTTCCACGAAGCCCTGAAATAGCATTATTGCAGCAGAAAACAGAATAAGGCCCGGAATTTTTCGGGCCTTATTTTTTCGGGCCTTTTGGCTTCCAGTTTTTCATGTTGCCCTGCCCGAATTGTTTCTCGTCCTTTGTTTTATTGTCCCATGGAAAACGATCGCGCTTCGGAAGCTTGCCAAGGAATTCACAAAGCCTCTTATAGTCGGCAGGAACAGAGACATTTATGTCAATTAGGTTATCCGGGCCCCGCCTGAAAAACTCCCTCACATTGGCCAGGTGACGATTGTAGTAATTGATAAAATAGTCGCGATTATAAAGATCGTCATTGGGCGTTGCGTAAAGAATTTTGTGACATCGAAACGCCCAACCTTTGCGGATATAAGGTACGTTTTCCAAATCTTCTTTGCTCGGCAGATCATCCGTACTCGACCATAATTTTTGTTCGGACTCTGTGTAGGAACGATACCACTGCGCCGCATTATTGCGGCGGGTCAAAATAAATTTGGCGTTGGGGAAATGCCCATGCAAAAATTGGAATGTATAGGGCAGGCAAAACGGAATATCTTGGAACGCCTCGGCAGAATAGCAAAGATCAAGCAATTTTTCGAACTTACGTTCACGCCAATCCTCCAGCAACATTTCACCGGCAAATTGGTCTCCCATTTTGTAACCAAGCTCCCCAAGAGCCGTCTCCATAGAAGTAGTACCGGTTTTCGCCAAACCGATACAAAATATTTTTTCCTTGAGGTTTTCAGCGCCCATGGAAAACTAATAATCCCCTCGCCATTGACTTGTCAAAGGCCCATTAATCATTCAGTTTTGATAAGCGGGCCACAAGCCCGCTTATCTTATCCTAAATGGTCCACATCCCAGTCAATCTTAAGATCAATTGAAGATTTGAAATTGTCCCATTTCCCAAATGACCCGGTCATCGACTGAGCTTTGCTCACTATGTCTTCATAAAACTCAGCCTGCTCCAGCTGATCAAAATGCTTAAACATTACGGCTTTTAAAATCTGCGGCGCATCATAGCTAACCGCAAAGTTTTTTCGGTCAATGCCGCGGGCAATGACATCGTCGCGGATAATACCGCACTGATCGGTCACCGTTTTTAAACCTGCCAAAAGCGCGTCTTGATATTGAGTCAAAGCGGCGCGTTTTTCGGCATTTAAAATACCCATAAGGTCATCCGTGTTACCGGCTAAAACCAAGCGCGCGACGTCTTTTTCAAACTCAAAATTACCCAGCAATTTATGCAGGCGTAAATACCACTGACCTTTGAACTTGGCCAAAGGACGCCCGTTTTGCCAAAGCACAGCCCCCTCCAGAGCTTCAACATCCTTCATTTCGGACATGAGCTCAGAGGCTGACCCGGCCGCATGGGCTAAGGGCCGAACCGCGCCAATCCCATAGTCATGGGCGAGCTTTTCCAAGGCCGCGAGATCATGGTAGTGTCCGGTGTGAAGATGTCTTACGGCCAGCAACGTCATATTTGGCTCGGGATAGCTGACAACAATCCGGTTTTCCTGCGAGCAGAACTCGAAAATAGCCGTCAGGTTTTGATCGGCCAGATCCTCAACCAGTCGTGCATGATCAGTCCCGTCAAACAAGGCTGACAGGCGGGTATGATAGTCAAACGACCCCCGCATACTCGCCCAGTACACACCGTCCAATATCTCGGACACAAACGGCGCAATCATCGAACCGTCGAGTTTTTCAAGCAGATCATATCCGGCCGAAAGATCGATATTCTCGGGAAAGGTTTCTTCTGTTTCTCCGATATTGAAGAATTTATGGAATCCGCGCCGGGCAATGCGGCCATCCTTATGAAATAAAAGCCCGCGGCATTCCCGCCGAATAGCGGCTATAGCCGGGTCTTCATGTTTAAAGGTGTGGGAGTCCATAATATGGTAATCCACCACGTCAAAAAACCGGCTGCCGTCACCCACATTAAACTCGCGCACGCCGTCAATGGCCGGCAGGACGTCGTTAATGTGATTTATTATCGGAAATGTTGTGTTCGCCATGGCTATCTCCTTTTCTGTGGCGATGAGGCCGAAAAAGGAATGCCGGAATTTAACAAAAGCGCCTTTTTCGGCGCTTAATTGTTGTTACATATGCACCTTCATTTACGAACAGATTGCTCTGTTCGCACGAATATCGGCGCAACTATTTAAAGTTTGTAACAACATAGGGAGCGCCTTTAGCGAAAAATTTGTCAATGTCAAGAATTTGAAAACCCCGCACGCGGCGGGGTCTCATTTGCGCATTCTTTTTAAAGGGCTTAACCGACCATAAGATCGTTCGCCGTGGCATCAATGGCTTGCTGTAGAGAATACCACTGCGCATCGCCGCCGAACCAAAAGCCGTCAATATCGGTCAATGTGTCCGTACCGTCTGCGCCGCTGACCGTGAAAGTCCCGTCCCCATTGGCAAAAATTGCATAGTCATTGATGGAACCGGCATAATCGGCTTGGTTGTAATCTCCGCCATTGCCGTCGATGATGTCATCGCCTACGCCGCCAAAGAAAACGTTATCAATAGCTGAGCCCACCAGGACATCATTACCATCCGTGCCTTCGATAAAGGGTTGAGCCGGCGCTTCAGGCAGACCGAAATCGGCTGCCGTCAATGTGCCACCGAACTGATTGAAGGAAATACTATCTCCATTGCCCAGATCCAATGTGGTCCCGCCGCGGGTGACGATAATATTTAATTGGCCAAAGTCCTCGAACCCAAAGGCGCTAATATCAATAGTATCGCCGGAAGCTGGGTCGAATTGGGTGAT
>CALJNJ010000019.1 GCA_937981945.1 uncultured Caulobacterales bacterium
CATCTTCCGTGCAGGGCGCCGCAGGCTCGTAGTTTTCCCGAAGGTCATTGAAACGCTTCGCCAAATCCTTCTTGCGCTGATAATAATGATCCGTTTGGTTTCGATACCCAGCTTCCTCGGAAAAGGCATGGGTCGGGGACATAAATCCGATGATTTGGACGCCGCTTTCGGCTAAGGCTTCCAGCGGTTTAAACATCAAATCCATATCGCTTTCAAAGGTGACGAAATCCCGCGTGGCAGCGGCCATGCCATTAGGCGCGCGGGTGAAAAATTTACGCTGCTGTCCCGCCGCGTAAGTTTCGCGAAACGGAAAATCATCTGACCCGCCCGTCATATTATCCCGAACGGTTTGAACGGACCTGCCAAACGTATTGGGGGAAAGCATCATTCGGACGACCGACAAGTTTTTTCGTCCGTCCGGCAGGCGGCTGATGAAGAAGGCTGATTTATGTCGCTCCGTTTGGTTATTGGCAAAGGCCCCGAAGCCGATAATCACGCAGCGTAAATTCGGTTTTTGCAAAGCCAAAGCTGCCACATGGGCACGCTCGTAATTGGTACTGCCTCTGATGCCGGCATTATATAATCCGCCGGGCCAAGCATCCGTTTGGAGCGGAAATCCGTCAACCACGCGGGATGATCCGATGATAATGGATTGGGCAGAACTTTCCGTTAATTGGTGACTGACTTGGATACGGCGGCCGTCTTCATGGGCTCTGGTCTTGCGCGCGTTAAACCCGTCCTGTTCAATGAAATTGACCACATTATAAGGATCGACGGCCAAGTTAAATCCGGCAAACAGACCTAAGCTGCCAAGCAGAACTGTCAGAAATGTGCGGGCATATTTTTTCATAGTCAGAAATTATAATAGATGAATTCAGAGACCGACCAAACATTGATCATGGCGAAAAACATAAGAATAGCCAGGGCAGCAGCCCAAATCGGTGAAGCGTTCCATCGCGGACCTTTTTGCGTGACGACGCGGGCTTGCTGGAGCGCTTCCGGCTCTATGACTTTGGAAAACACAGAGACTGTATCCGGCAATACCCAAACGATGAACAGCCCAAGGGCCGCGGCAATCATGGGGTCATCTTCAAATTGACCGAGGCCGTTAAGTCCTGCCATGCCCGTCAATATTTCAGACGCTGCGCCAAAACTCTCGGCCTTGAAAAACACCCAGGTGATGGTGATAAACAAAAAAGTCGATAAAATACTGAGGGCCGGCAAACGCCCGAAAAGACCATTGGGGAAGCGGTCGTCTAAAAGCCGGTTCCAAATCAATGCCAAACCATGCAAACCGCCCCAAACAACAAATGTCCAAGCAGCGCCGTGCCAAAGGCCGCCCAGCAACATAACGGTCGCCAGATTAGCTAATTGTCTCGGCCGGCCCTGCCGATTTCCGCCAAGGGGAATATAGAGGTAATCCCGCAAGAATTGAGACAAGGTAATATGCCATCGGCGCCAAAAATCCGTAACCGAGCGCGCCCTGTAGGGGGCGTTGAAATTGACCGGAATTTGAAACCCGAACATTTTCGCCAGCCCCATGGCCATGTCTGAATAGCCTGAGAAATCAAAAAAGATCTGAAATGAATAGGCCAGGGCGCCGCCCCAGGCGCGCCAAAATTCGATTGCCGCCCCAGTTTCGGCCGCATCAAAAACGGAACTTGCATAAGGTGCCATATTGTCGGCCAATAAGACTTTCTTGGCCAGTCCTACAGCAAAGATCGAAAACCCGATAGCCAGATTGACGGATACGTTTTTCTGGCGGCTTTCATCTTTATATTGCGGCGCAATGGTTTTGTGATGAACAATGGGTCCGGCAATTAATTGCGGAAAAAACGCAACAAACAAAGAATAAGTCCCGGCGTCACCGGGCTCTGTATCGCGCCGCGATACATCAACCAGATAGGCAATTTGCTGGAAGGTGAAAAAGGAAATTGCCAATGGCAACGGAATATTGGTCATGCCGAAATTTGCGCCGGAAACGGCGTTGAAATTTCCGATGAAAAAATCCGTATATTTAAACACGCCCAATAGGGCTAAATTTGCGGCGACCCCAAACCCAAGCCATTTTCCTCCGCGCCTGCGGATAAGCCGTGCAATGAAAAAATTGAACAGGATAGAGACCAGAATAAGCGGGAGAAACCGAACGTCCCACCAAGCATAGAAAATCAAGGACGCCAGAAATAGCAAGACGAGTGAAGGACGATGCCCAAACGACCGGCGAACCGCATAAAAGCTCAGCAGAGTCAGCGGCAGAAAAATATATAAAAATGCGGGGCCGCTGAAAATCAAAGCTGATAAATCCGTTAGCGCAAAATTACGTGCCCGAGGATTGGCCTAAATCATTGATTCACGCAAGTGAGGTCGCCAATTACTTGAAATTGGGTTTTCGTTTTTCAAGAAAAGCTTTGTAACCTTCCTTAAAGTCATCACTGACAAAGCCGTCCAAGAACCAATCCATGCTCCGCGCATTTTCGCCTGTTTGTCCTGCATGATAAGCGTCGAACATTTTCTTCATCGTGTTGGTAGATTGGCTTGATACGGACGTTAGTCCGCGCGCATACTCCAATACCGTGCTTTCTAAATCATCAGGCTTAACAAGCTTATTGATAAGACCTATTTTCTCAGCTCTTTTAGCTTTGATTAAACGTGCTGAAAACAAAATGTCTTTGGCATTTGGTATGCCAACAGTTTCAATAAGGCGCTGAACATCGGCAAATGGATATACGAGTCCGAGTTTTGCCGGCGTAATGGCAAATTTAGATGTGTTGTCTGCAAACCGCAAATCGCAGCATAAAGCTAAGCCGCAGCCGCCTCCAATACAGGCGCCGCGGATCAAGGCTAAAGTCGGTAGCGGATATGTGGCCAACGCGTTGAAACCGGCGGCAATGTCTTCGGAAATTTTCTTAGCTGTTGAGCGGGTCGCATAGAGTGTTTCAAACTCCGAAATGTCGGCGCCGGAGGCAAAGTGTTCGCCGTCGCCGCGAACAATCAAAAGTTTGATTCCCTTGATTTCCTGAGATTCTGCCAAGACCTTTGGCAGGTCCGCCCACATTTTGGCGTTCAGGGCATTTCGTTTTTCGGGCTGAGAAATTGTGAGTTCTGCTATTCCGGGTTCGAGGGTCCTTAGTCTCAAATTTGACGTGCCGACCATTGGTTATAGCCTTGCTTTAAGGTCTTTTAGACATGACTTATATCGCGCGGCAATTTTGTCACGTTTGATATGACGCCCGTCTTTTACAACGTGGCGTCCGGCTGACCACACATCAGAAATCATGGAATTGTCACCTGCAAAAATAAAACTGTCCAAGATCATATCGCCTGATCGCTCCATGAGATCTACATGATCCATGTCTAACGACAGAAAATCCGCCAGCAGGCCTTCTGATATAGAGCCGCTGTCTCGGCCGGCTGCCTGAGCGCCGCCGCTGACGGCGCCGTCATATAAAAACCGCCCGTTAGAGACATCTTCTTTTGCCAAAACGGCGCGCGCTTTGTGGGTGAGTCTTTGGGAATATTCCAAGCCCCGAAGTTCTTCGGCGAATGAAATTCGAATATTGGAGTCAGATCCGATGCCAAACCGGCCATTATTTTCAAAAAACCGAACGCCGTCGAAAATGCCGTCGCCCAAATTGGCTTCTGTGATGGGACAAATGCCTGCAATTGCTCCGGATTTCGCGACAGCCAGTGTTTCGTGAGGCTCCATTTGGGTCAAATGGATCATGCACCAACGCCCGTCAATGTGATGATTGTCGAAAAGCCATTCCACCGGTCTGGCGCCATAGGCAGAGTAAACTTCTTCAACCTCGCCGGTTTGCTCTGCCACGTGCATGTGAACAACGTCATCAGGGCGTAGGGAAATGACCGCTTTTAGCGAATCCCGATCAACGGCCCGGAGTGAATGCGGCGCAACGCCCAGGCGGCTGTCACCCGGCAGAGCTTTTAAAGTGTCTGCGTTGGCGGCTAAAAGCTTTTCAAAGCGTTCCAAAGAATTACCAAACCGAATTTGGCCTTTACCCAAAGGGCGTCCGTCGCAACCGGC
>CALJNJ010000020.1 GCA_937981945.1 uncultured Caulobacterales bacterium
ATTATTTTTGGGATCGGCCAAAGCTTTGCGGGCTTCCGGATAGCGATAGAGCACACGGCTTTTATGAAACAAGCCTGTTTCGGGTGAATTTAAATATTTGGCTTTGGCGTCTTTTTCCATGGCTCGGCCGCCAAACGCAATAAGGCGTCCGCGCGGATCTCGGATCGGAAACATTATGCGATTGCGAAACCTGTCCCATGGCTGTTTGGATTTATCATCAGGATCAATCAAAAGGCCGGCTTCAATCAGAACGTCGTGACTGGCACCTTTCTGAATAAGCTCGTCTTTCAATGCGCTGAAACTGTCAGGCGCAAACCCGATACCAAAACGTTTGGCATCTTCGCCCGTTAATCCTCTGGATTTCAAATATTCTCTGGCGTCATTGCCTAAATCACGGCGCAGGCATTTTTCAAAAAATAATCCCGCTGCATCCATCCAGTTAACGGCGACCTTGTTTCGAGCCGCCCGCTTTTCGGCTTCAGGGTCGGCTTTGGGAAGGTCCATGCCGGCTTCATTGGCCAAGTTTTCTACGGCCTCCGGGAATGAAAGCCCTTGAACTTCCATCAAAAAGGAGATGGCATCCCCATGTTTGCCTGACGAAAAGCAGTGATAGAAACCTTTATCATCATTGACGAAAAAGCTGGGCGTTTTCTCATTGGTAAAAGGAGACAGACCGGCAAATTCGCGACCTTGTCGTTTAAGCTTTACATGGCGGCCGATCACATCCGACAGACGGATGCGGGTTTTCAGTTCATCCATGAAATGTTCGCCAAACCGCATAATAGAGCCAATTTAGGCGGTTTATTTGCGAATTGCGAGGGTCTGGAAGGCAAAACACCGACATTTGAGCTTGGTTATGTGGTTAATTTTCTGTAAACGAGCAAATCGGGCGCACAAAAATTGAGGGGTCAATTATGAACACCAAACTATTAGTAACAGGTTTAATCGCCGCAACTCTGACTTTGGGCGGGTGCAAAGCCGCTGACAAAGCCGCAGAGAAAACAAAAGATGCAGCTGCTGCAGCAGCTGAAAAAACGAAAGACGCTGCGGCTGCAACGGCTGAAAAAGCCGGTGACGCTGTAGAAGCAACAGGCGATGCCGTTAAAGACGCTGCCGCCAAGACCGGCGAAATGGCCGGCGACGCTGTTGACGCCACCAAAGACGCCGCCGGCGATGCCATGGACGCGACTAAAGCGGCGGCTGACAAAGCCGGCGATATGGCAGGCGATGCCATGGAAGCCACAAAAGACGTTGCCGGTGATGCTGTTGAAGCCACAGGTGATGCCGTCAAAAGCGCCGCTGACAAAGCCGGCGATCTGGCGGCTGATACTGCTGACGCCGTTGAAGAAGGCGTTGAGAAGGCTAAAGACGAAACATATGGCAGCGGCACTGACGAATAGTCAGCTCTCTGTTTTAAAATTAAGCGCGCCCTTGTGGTGCGCTTTTTTTTTGCGCTAAACAGCATCCAAATCATCAGGGGAGTCGCATGGGCGAATTTACCGAAACAGCGCTGCGCGGTTTGAATATTTTGGGATCACTATTCCTGTTTGTATTGGGAATATTAGTGGTCCTCATTTTCGTTTTATTCCTACTTGATGTGACCCAAACAAAAGATGCGGTTCGGAGAAATTATCCCGTCATTGGCCGGTTTCGAAATTTGTTCGCAACGCTTGGTGAATTTTTTCGGCAATATTTCTTTGCCATGGATCGTGAGGAAATGCCGTTTAACAGAGCAGAGCGGGATTGGATAAACGATGTTTCCGAGCATGGCAGCGAAACTATTCCCTTCGGCTCAACCCGCCATTTGACGCCCGGCGCCGCTATTTTTGCCAATGGCATGTTTCCCAAGCTTGAGGGCGAGCATATCCCTAAAACACCGTTTGTAATCGGGAAGGCCTGTCGCCGCCCTTATGAACCCAATAGTTTTTTCAATATTTCCGCGATGAGTTACGGCTCGCTTTCCAAGCCCGCCGTACAGGCTTTGTCTTACGGGGCTCAATTGGCAGGCTGCTGGCTAAATACAGGAGAGGGCGGTGTCTCGCCTTACCATCTTGAGGGCAAATGCGATTTGGTCTTTCAGATCGGGACCGGAAAATTTGGGGTTAGAAATGAAGACATGACCTTAAATGAGGCGCGCCTGAAAGAGCTTTGTAAAAACGAGCAAATCCGAATGATTGAGATTAAGCTCAGCCAGGGCGCCAAGCCGGGCAAAGGCGGGATTTTGCCGGCAAGTAAGGTCACAGAAGAAATTGCGCAAATCAGGGGCATTAAAGCCGGTGAGGCCGCTATTTCCCCCAATCGCCATGTCGAGGTTTCCAATCCCGCCGAATTGCTGGATTTAATTGGGCGTATTCGGGAAATTTCAGGTCTTCCGACCGGGATCAAATTGGTGGTGGGCAATCCGGCGCCGTTCCACGAATTGGTCAGCGAAATCAAAAACAGAGGATCAGACTCAGCGCCTGATTTTATTACGCTGGACGGCGGTGACGGCGGAACGGGCGCGGCGCCTATGGCGCTCATGGATAATATGGGGCTGACAATCAGAGAAAGTCTTCCGAGCGTCGATGACATTTTAAAGGAAAGAGGCCTTCGCGGGCGGATTGCATTAATCGCGACGGGGAAGTTAATTACGCCCGCTGAGGCCGCTTGGGCGTTTTGCGCCGGAGCCGATTTTGTCAGTTCGGCGCGAGGCTTTATGTTCTCTCTGGGCTGTATCCAGGCCCTCAAATGTAACAAAAATACCTGCCCGACAGGTGTCACCACCCATGACCGCCGCTTGCAAAAGGGGCTGGATCCCGAAAACAAGGCGGTCAAGGTACGAAATTACTGTCACACAATGCGCCATGAGGTCGAGATGATCGCCCATTCTTGCGGTGTGGACCATCCGCGAGATTTAGGTCGTGAACACGTTATGATTGTGCAACCGTCAGGCAGGTCCATACCTTTTGCCCAAATGTGGGAAGGTTCCTAAGTAAAACAAACACATAGTGTTAAGTTCCTGTTTGCATTTTGCCCCTAAGATTATGGTTAACGCTGAATTGGGACTCCGCGAAATGACGGAACTTTTTGATCAAATTATGCGCATGAATCGCTTCGTTAAATCGAGCGATATTGTTCGGCTGCGGGCTATTGTGATCGCCGCCTTTGCGTTCTCCATGATCCAATTTTTCAATCTGATACAAATGTGGTTTGTATATGGAGGTTGGAGCTTGGACGCTTCAATATCCCTTGGGTCTATTGCGGGTCTTTTTGTCTTAGGGTTTAGTTTTCGATATCACCGGCACTTTTGGCTGGCGGCGGTTGGGTTCACGGTTATGGCCGCCGCGGGTATATTGCTATCGGCCATGGAAAATAGTCTGGGGATTAACAGCTCTCTTGTTCCGTTTTTGCCCATTGTCATATTCATGAGCGGATTTGTGAGCGGATGGCGAATGTCAGTATTTTCCGGAATAGTAGGACTGGCTGTTATCGCCGGATTATATCAAATATCCGCCGGCGTCACATTCCCGAATATTGTTAACCAGGAACTGATTGCGCAAAAAAACTATCACCGATTTATTCAAGCAGCTCTGTCGTGTTTGATGGCAACAGGCATATCTGCATTGGTGAGCCTGGTCATGCACGGGCTTTTTAAACGGGACGAAGATAACTTAGTCAAAGTCAAAATTGCCGAGCAAAAACGTACGGCGTTTTTGTCTTCCCTCAGCCATGAAATCAGAACGCCGCTCAACGGCATTTTGGGTATGACCCATTTATTGATGAAAACAGAAATGTCCAATCAGCAAAACCAATATGCCAATATGGTCAAGGATTGTAGTGACAAATTGCTCGAAGTGGTTGGGAATGTGATGGAAATATCCCAAATCGACAGTGCACGCATGATGCTCAAACCTGAAACCATTGATATTCCCGCCATGGCGAAAAACCTGATTAAACACCATGCCGAAACGACCAATCAAACAGACGTATTTTTGGGACTGCATATCGCGCCGGACGTGCCTAAATTTTTGCACGCCGATCGTAAACGTATCGAGCTTGTCATCAATAATTTGCTGACCAAT
>CALJNJ010000021.1 GCA_937981945.1 uncultured Caulobacterales bacterium
GGTTTGCTTAAATTGTGCCGTGGTCATGATTATTGAATAAGGGAGCGAATTCTCTCTGTCATTATAAAATCAATTTTGATATGGCGGACGGCCTATCTTCCGTAGCCTTCAAGACAAGGACTGAGCCATTGCCGCTAAATACAGATAAATCCAAGAGCGTGACCGACGCACTTATGAGCCGTATCACTGTCCGGGACTTCTTGGACAAACCGGTGCCTCAAGACTTGTTGAAAGAGATCCTGGAGACGGCCAGACGAACAGCGTCCGGCGGTAATTTACAGCCTTGGCGCGCGCATGTGATGACGGGTGAAACTCTGCAAAAATTCACAAATAACGCCATGGAAAATGTAAAATCAGCGGTCGATGAAGGGGAGACGTTCAGAGCCTATCCGAGCCCGCTTTGGGAACCGCAGCGCAGCTGGCGCTACAAGCTCGGCGAAGATATGTACGCCCTGGTCGGCATAGAGCGGGAGAACAAGCTTGGCCGCTTAATGTGGCTGGCCAATAACGCCAAGTTTTTCGGCGCGCCTGTCGGCATTATTATTACCGGGAATGTTAAGCTCGAAATGCCGCAATTCATGGATGTGGGTATCTATGTTCAATCGCTTATGATGCTGGCCCGCGAAGCCGGACTGCATACAGCGCCTCAAGGGTGGTGGCGGCGTCACCCTCAAACCGTGAATAAATATCTTAATGTCCCCAAGGATGAACAAGTTCTGGTGGGCCTGGCTATGGGGTATGGAAATCCCGATGCGCCCGTGAATAATTTATGGGCCGACCGGGCGGAATTAGATGAGCTGGTCCATTTTTATGACTGATGGGGCATTCTGTTGCTAATTTTTCACAAAATTGAACTTTTTATAGCGGCGGAATAAGGCTATATTCAAAATATCAGGAGTGGGACAACACAATGCAACGGTTAAAAGATCTGTTAATTGCCATACTTCTATTCGTCTTGGCCTTATTGCTGGGCGGATAGATTACACGAAAACCGGGCCGTTTAAGCCGCCCGCTTGCGAATAGCGCTCGAAGTGCTAAGTAATATCCCATGACAGCCACAATTACGGATGTAGCCCGCCGGGCCGGTGTTTCCATGAAGACCGTTTCGCGCGTGATGAATAATGAAGCGTCTGTGGCAGAAGCGACTCGCAAAAAAGTCAAATCAGCTGCGCGGGAGCTTAACTATACGCCCAATTTAGCGGCGCGGGGATTGGCCGGATCCAAATCTTATTTGATCGCCATGCTCTATGATATTCCCAGTCCGGGCTATGCCATTAATATCCAAAAAGGCGCGACGGATGCCTGCCGGGAACACAGCTATCATTTGGTTGTGGAGCCTTTGGAAACGGCCGATGATAATTTTGTTGATGACGTCGAGAGCTTGCTCGGTCACCTGCGCGTGGACGGCGTGGTTTTGGCGCCCCCGCTTTGTGACAATGGCGAAGTCATCCGAATTCTGGCGAAACGTAATATCCCTTATATTCCCATTGCGCCGTCGGCGATGCATGGGGAGACACCCATTGTGAAAATGGATGATGTCCGTGCAGCGAAAGAGATGACGCAGCATCTTATCGAGCTTGGTCACAAAAATATCGGGTTTATCAAAGGGCATCCCAGGCACAGCGCCAGCGCGCTGCGGTTTGAAGGGTTTCGGGATGCCATGCGCCGCGCGGATCTTCGCATAGACCCCGAACTGATAGCGCAGGGGCAGTTTACCTATAAATCAGGCGTCGAAGCGGCCGAAGCCCTCTTGTCGGGGAAATCGACGCCGACCGCTATTTTTGCCGCCAATGATGATATGGCAGCGGGCGTTATCGCCTGCGCAGGGCGCAAAGGATTGACGGTTCCGGATGACCTGTCAGTGGCCGGGTTCGATGATACGCCCATTGCCGATAATGTTTGGCCGCGCCTAACAACGATACGCCAACCGGTTCGGGAAATGGGGTACAACGCCGCCAAACGATTGCTGAATAATTCCGATAGCGACGAGCCCCGGATCATATTGCTGGATCATGAGTTGATTGTTCGCGAATCTACTGCGGCCCCTAAATAAATTGACAGCGCTGTCATTTTGGCGATAAACGTCGCGCAAAGGAGAACGTTTTGGCTCAGGATAACAAAACTAACACGGCAGAAACTCAAGAGTCGGGCTCGGCTTTTCTGCCGGTGGACACATTTGACCTGGTTGTATTTGGCGGTACGGGCGACTTGGCGCGACGTAAATTAATCCCGGCGCTTTTCCACCGTTTTTGTGATGGGCAAGTCACAAAGAAAAGCCGCATAATCGGCACATCCCGCTCTGACCGTTCGGCGGATCAATATCGGGAATTAGTACATAAAGCCTATCATGAGTTTTCCGGTGATGATGATTATGATGACAAATGTTGGGACGATTTCGCCGCTCAGCTCGATTATGTCAGTCTCGATGTCGGTAGTGACAAAGCTGACTGGGAAGCCTTAGCCAAATCATTGTCGAAGGACAAAAACCGAGTACGCGTATTTTACTTGGCCGTCCCGCCCGGACTCTATGTGGATATTTGCAAAGGGCTGAAGGCCGCAGGCCTGGTGACGCCCAATGCGCGTGTCGTGCTGGAAAAACCATTAGGGACTGACTACGCCTCGGCCAAAGCCACAAACGAAGGTGTGGGCGCCGTATTTGAAGAAAACAGAATTTACCGCATTGATCATTATTTGGGCAAAGAGACAGTCCAAAACCTTTTGGTCCTGCGATTTGGGAATATTTTATTGGAGCCGCTTTGGTCCAACCGCGCCATTGATCACATCGAAATTACCGTGGCCGAGTCTATCGGCGTTGGCGGCCGCGGCTCTTATTATGACGGCGCAGGGGCCCTTCGGGATATGGTTCAAAACCATTTGCTGCAGCTCTTATGTTTAACGGCCATGGAAACGCCGGCATCACTGGACGCCGATGATGTCCGCACGGAAAAGCTCAAAGTGATGAGAGCGCTTCGGCCCATTACGCAGGACGTGGCGCCATATCTGACGGTACGCGGCCAATATGCGCGCGGAAAAGTCGATGAAGAGGTCATGGCTGATTATTTGACCGATGTGGGTATTGATTTTTCCGAAACCGAAACCTTTGTGGCCATTAAAGCGCATATTGATAATTGGCGCTGGGCCGGGGTTCCGATCTATATCCGAACCGGGAAGCGTATGGCCTCCCGCCGATCTGATATCGTCATTCAGTTCAAGCCCGTGCCCCATTCCGTTTTTGGGTCAACCAAGCTCAATCCCAATCGCTTGGTAATCAGGTTGCAACCTGACGAGGCCGTGAAATTATACATGGAGATTAAAGAGCCGGGCGCCGGCGGCTTGCGTCTTAAAACCTTGCCGTTGAACTTGTCCTATGCGGATAATTTTGCCGTGCGGTATCCTGATGCTTATGAGCGTCTTCTGATGGATGTGGTTCGGGGAAATCTATCTCTGTTTATGCGCGGCGACGAAGTCGAAGCCGCGTGGAAATGGGTTGATGAAATCCGGGAAGCTTGGGAACAGGCCGATCAGCGCCTCGAACTTTATCAAGCCGGGCAAGACGGTCCTGATCAAGCCCATGACATGCTGGCCAAGGACGGCACGCAATGGGTGTAGACCGCGTCCATAAGACGGATTACGCCTTTTGCGCATTTGATACGCCCGAGGCTCTGATCACGGCGGCCCATACTTTTGTCATTGCGTCGGTCTCCGAAGCGATCGCGCGCAGCGGACGCGCAAATTTAGCATTGTCCGGCGGATCGACGCCGCGGCCCCTTTATGAACGTCTGTCGCAAACGGATCTGCCTTGGTCTAAAGTTTCGGCCACGGCCGTGGACGACCGGGTGACAGATGACCCGGCCGGTTCCAATGCGGTCATGATCCGAAATACGCTCATGCAGGGGCCTGCAGACGGTTTGAATTTTACCGAACTGACCGCCGGCCGGGAATATGGCGTTTTTGATTTGTCTTTGTTCGGCATGGGAAAAGACGGCCACACGGCCAGCTGGTTTCCGGGGTCCGAAGATTTACGGGCTGTCCTCAATATTGACACGCCGGATGATGTCCAAAATATTTCGGCCGCAGGCTGTCCCGGCGCCGGGGACTATCCCAACCGTGTTACCTTATCTCTGCCCGCAGCAATGAATAGCCGTTCGCTTTTATTGCTGATAACCGGGGCTGAAAAACGCGCCGTTTTTGAGAGCGCCATGAGCCAATCCATGTTTGACGCACCGGTCAAAGCTTTGACAGCTGCCGGAAACCGTCTAACCGTCATGTGGGCGCCCAAAGGATAAACCATGAAGTCTGCTATTTCCAAAGTCACTGACAGAATTGTCAAACGTTCGGCGAAAAGCCGCGCCGGTTATCTGGCCCAAATTGAAGCCGGGTTTAGAGACGGTCCGCGCCGTAAATTTTTGTCAGAAGGCAATTT
>CALJNJ010000022.1 GCA_937981945.1 uncultured Caulobacterales bacterium
CTTTCATACCAAAGAAAAACCGGAATTAGTGCCGGTAATAATGTTGTCATGGCAACACCGGCCAAACTCATGCGTTTGTGTTTTCGCCGGATTAATCCTGCAATGAACATACAAAACAAGGCCAAGGCCATAATCGCCGCCCAGGCCAGCTTATGGATTTGCGCGACATCCTGACTGCCGGACCAAACGGCAGCCGCCGGGTCGAAACTGTAATTTGCCAAACATAGTAGCGCGCCATTGGCGATTAGCCATCCGGCCGTTACATGCAATGAAGTTCCTTTGAAGCCTTCGTCTTCGGCCGCTTTGGACGCGCGGTAATGCATTGTCCCGATGACAGCCGCGCCGGCGACTAAATACAATCCTGAAAGACCGCCGTTTTGCAATGATCCCATAGCGCTGCCGATCAGCCAAATATAGGCGGTCACAACACAGGTCAGCAGGCCCATATGCGTTTTTAGCCGGACGGCCTGCAGCATCATACCTGCCCAAAGCGCCGGTATTGCCATTCCGAACGAGCCGCTTTGCAGCAGACCGTCAAACTGGAGACCTGCCCAGACGAGTCCGCCGCCAATCGCAACCATCAAAGCCAGTTTGGATCGGTTGATGACCGACACTAACAGTGCTGCCGAGATCATCGTAAATATGCCAGCCGGCAAATCCAGGGGCAGTCCTAATTGGGTCGCGGCGGTGACCAACATTCCAATAAAGGCGACGAATGAGCTGAGTAAGCAAAGTTCTCCCAGACGGGGACGGCCGTGATCAATCGCCAGAAATCGTGTCCATAAACCTGACCAAATGAGACTGAACGCGCTAAACAGACGGGTTCCTACACTTTGGCCCGAGTAAAACGACCAAACGAAAAAAACTGCCAGCCCGGCCCAAATCAATCCCGATAAAACCAATCCGATTTTTCCGTTATCAGTCGGTACGGGATTTTCGCCGGACTGCCTTTGCTGTTGACGCTCCCGCAGCATGGCGTTCCATCCGACAGAATCCCCTCCGGGGGTCTTGGACAACGGAGTATTGTCATTGGCTATAAAGGGCCGTGTGGGGGTCTTCGGGGGCATGCGAACTTTTTAGACGCTCAAACGCTCAAAAACAGAGTTTGCACCCAAGAGGCGAAAATAATTAAATTACGCTGAAATCCTAAGATTTTTCGCTTGTGGCGCTATTTCCTGACGGAATTTGGCTCAAAACTTCAATGACCGATTGTATTAGTGGTATTTCTCGCTGCATGGCGCGATAGCCTCGTTCAATTAATTCATCCGCTTTTGTGAATTCCATCATGCCGATATGGCCGATTCGAGGGGCCACGAAGACATCCGGCGGATCACCCGCCAGGCGTGAGCGCGATATACGGTCCATAACAATATTGAGTGTGCTCATCATAACAGACCCCAATTTCGGGGATTTACCTTCGGCCGTTGTTCCCATCATGCTTTTGAGCAAAAGCCGGTCGGGCCGTAATTTGTTCAGCGATTGGCTGGCCAGTTGGAACGGATCAACACTGTCCACATTGTCTTCATCAACATCCAGTTCATGAGAGCTCCCAATGGGACCAAACGCGTCGCCGTTCAAGCTAACGGCAATGACCATATGAGCCCCTAACGCTCTGCAGGCTGAAACGGGGACCGGATTTACCAACGCCCCGTCAATCATATATCGTCCGTCAATTTCTACCGGATCAAATGCTCCGGGCAGGGCGTAAGACGCTCTGACAGCGGGAATAAGAGGGCCTCTTTGCAGCCAGACCTCATAGCCGGTCCGCAGGTCACAGGCCACCGCAGCGTATTTTCGGTCCAAATCTTCTATATTTATACCGCCCAGATAATGTCTGAGGACACGGGCAAGTCGGTCGCCGCGCATCAGGCCTGATCCGCCCCAGCGAACATCCATATAGCTCATCATGCGGCGCCGGTTGAGCGATCTGGCCCAGTTTTCCAAGATATCGAGCTTGCCGGCCAGATAAACACCGCCAACCAAAGCGCCGATTGATGTGCCGGCGATAATGTCGGGCTTAATATCAGCTTCTATAAGGGCTTTTAGGGCTCCGATATGGGCCCATCCGCGGGCCACGCCGCCGCCAAGCGCCAGCCCTAATGGCGGCCTGTGAATGCCCGGAAGGCCACTCGTAGTCGACGGTGTTTCTAATCGCATTCGGCGAGTCCAATTGTTTCAAGGCGTATCTATGGACTTATCCGATTTTAAAATAAAGGCGTTATACTGAAAAACTCGTTCCGCATCCGCAGCCGGCAACGGCATTGGGGTTTTGGATTTTAAATGCCGAGCCAATGAGTTCCTGCGTATAATCAATCTCAGACCCGCCTAAAAATTCCAAACTGACGGAATCGATCAAAACCTTGGCGCCGTCTCGTTCAATGATCAAATCATCAGCTTCGGGAGCCTCAGCAAAGTCAAATTTGTATTGAAACCCCGAGCAACCGCCGCCTTCGACGGAAACCCGCAGGAATTTGCCGCCGGATTGCTTGGCCATAATCACATTGATTTGCTTGGCCGCGTTTTCACTGAGAGTTACGCCGGGTGTTGTCATTAGCCTATCCTTACACAGAATTTCTATATAGAGAGTGTTCACAAATAATCAAAGAGCCGACCACATGAATCAAAAATTTCTGTCGATCCGACCGCGGGCCGTTTATGCGTCAGATCCGTTTAACAGCCGCGGGCGTCGTATCGATCAGCCTGCGGGTTCAGAACGCAGTCCCTATCAAAGGGATAAAGACAGAATTATTCATTGCAGCGCATTTCGCCGCCTCAAGGGTAAAACTCAGGTTTTTGTGTCTCATGAAGGCGATTATTACAGGACTCGACTGACCCATTCCTTAGAAGTCGCTCAAATTGCCAGGTCAATCGCGCGGGTCTTGGGTTTGGACGAAGATTTATCTGAATGTTT
>CALJNJ010000023.1 GCA_937981945.1 uncultured Caulobacterales bacterium
TGCCGGTCACAATAATTGTCGCTGCCGTTTTGCATTATTTCGTCTCGCGCCGCAGTTTTAATTTTGCCGCGCGAAGATTTCAAACCGCGAGCGGGTTAGCTGTTTAGGCCGTCATCTTTGAGCCATTGATAAAGACCCCGTAATCCAAACACCTCGCCGCCGCCGGGATGCCCCGGGCCCGATGACGGATTCCAGCCATAAACATCAAAATGCATCCACGGCGCATCGCCGATAAATTGCTGTAAAAACAGGGCCGCCGTTATACTGCCGGCAAAACCTCCGCCGGCGTTTTTCATATCGGCAATGGGCGATTTCAACATGGAGAAATAGGGCTGCCACAGGGGCATATGCCAGACCGGATCGTAAACCGCATGGGTGCGTTCAATAACCGGCCTCACATACTCAATTTCATTGCAGAAAAACGGCGGAAGTTTTGGCCCGAGCGCCACCCGCGCCGCGCCGGTTAGCGTCGCAAAATCGATCATCAGTTTCGGGTTTGATTCTGAGGCTTTGGTCAAAGCATCGCCGAGAACCAGACGCCCTTCCGCATCCGTATTATCAATTTCTACGGACTTCCCGGCCCGCGAACTGAGAATGTCGCCCGGTCTGAAAGCCCCGGCCGACACTGAATTTTCGGCCACAGCCAAAAGGATGTGCAGGCGATAGGGCAAATTATTGGCCATAATCATTTGGCCGAGCGCCAAAGCGTGGGCGGCGCCGCCCATGTCTTTTTTCATGAGCCGCGCGCTGCTGGCGCTTTTGATATTCACGCCGCCGGTGTCAAACGTTATCCCTTTTCCGATCAGTGCCAGACGGGGATGCTTGGCGTCGCCCCACTCTATTTCGATCAATCGGGGGACTTCGTGGGCCGCCCGCCCCACCGCATGGATCATCGGACAGTTTTCGCTCAGCAATTCTTCGCCGGCGATAACGCTGATATCCGCGCCGAACCTGCCGGCTACTGCCCGAGCTTCGGTCTCCATGGCCTCAGGCCCCATATCATTGGCCGGCGTATTGATCAGATCCCTGCCCAAATGAGAGGCCTCGACCAGGGCATTGATTTCATCGTTGTTGGGAAGGTCCGAAATATCCAATGACGGAAAGACTTTTTGGTCTTTGAGATATTTATCAAACTTATAGGCCCCTAAGCCCCAGCCGATTGCGGCCAGAGCCGGATCCCAATCTGCGGGTAATTGGGCAAATTTATAGGTGCCGCTTAAGAGTTTCTGAGAGAGATTACCCGTGCGAACCGGGCCGTCATAATCTTCTTCCACGGCGCCCGCGCCGAATAAGACCATCTCAGTTTCGCCGGTTTCAGTGACAATCTTCGTAATTTGTCCTGCTCTGCCCGTAAACCCGCGCGCCTTTGCAAAGGCAGCCTGACGTTCGGGAAGGTCATCAAAAAGGTCGGCGACGTCATCAGGCCGGCACACATAGACAGGGATGACTCCATCGGTTTTTTCGGACCCGGATTTATAGAAAGATTGCATATGCTCCTCAAAAAAGTAACGTCTCGTTAACCGCCTCTGTTTACGTTTGTTAACGAATTAGCGAACAGGTGCAACTCTTATGATGTCACGTTTTTTAAAGGTGTCTGTGGTCAGCGCGTCCGTGCTGAGTTTGGCCGCCTGCTCCATTGCTCAAAAATACACGGATTCCGAAAAAGAAATGGTGTCAACCATGACACCGTCCAAATACCAGCCGGCGACCCGTGACATGCGCGCCAATATCGAAACTCAGGATCTTTTGGCCCAGGCGGCCTTTTGGTCCCGGGAATATGAGCTGAACCCGGCCGATCTGGAAGCTGCCGTCAAATTGGCCGCCTCCGTCCGCAAAATGGGCAATGCCTCAAGAGCTGCCGAGATCGCGCAGACTACCCGCGCCATGTATCCGAACGATCCGTATCTTATCGCCGAACACAGTGCTGCTCTCATCGCGATGGAACGGGGTTCGGAAGCCGTGAAGCCTTTGGACACGGCATTGCGCGCTGCGCCCGGTTATGCCCGTCTTTGGTCCTTAAAAGGCGCCGCCCTGGATCAAATGGGTAAATATGAATTGGCCCGTCAACATTATGGCAGAGCCCTGCAAATCACACCGAACGACCCTAACATTATGGCCAATATGGGCTTGAGCTTTGCCCTCGCCGGCGACCCGACCACAGCCGAGTCTTGGTTGCGCCGTGCAGCCGGTCATCCGCAAGCCGGTAAAGGCATTCGTCAGAATCTGGACCTGGTCCTGCAATTACAGGGCAAGACCCCGCAATATGCCGGAACAACCCAAACACCGGCGCCGAGAGCCGTGCCGCCAAGGCGCGCTCAAAGCACAGCGCAAAGACGCGCGCCAGCGCAGCCGGCCTATCGTCCTAAATACCAAACACCTGCAGCCTCTGCGCCCATGATCGGGCACCGGTCAAATACAACGGTTATCGGCAATCAACCGGGCGCGCCCAAAAGCGCCGCTGAAATGGCGCGAGCCGTTGCCGGTCAGTCAGGCCAAAACAGAGTTGTCGTCCCGCACCAACCTCAGGCTCCGGTCCAATCCGGAAATATTCTGGAGCAGATAGCCGGCTCGGTTAATCGCAAGACGGCCGGCGGTCAGACCCATATCCCGCAGGCGCCCGTTCAGCAATTACGGACAAGACCGCAAATGCCGCATAACCCATATGCTCAGCCTCAGCAGGCTCCGCAAACCGGTTACCCGGCACCGCAACAGCCC
>CALJNJ010000024.1 GCA_937981945.1 uncultured Caulobacterales bacterium
CATATCGGTCTCCTTTAAGCCTGTTTAGCCAAAAAAAAGGCCCGGCGTAAAGCCGGGCATTTTTGAACTCTTTGTGAGCTTAGTGCTTCACATTTCTCCAGACCGTTCGGTACGAGAGGAACAATAAAATTGTCAGGATCAGCAAATACAACATGGTCGCGAAACCAAGGCTCTTACGGGCTTCCATTTTAGGGTCCGCCGACCAAGCTAAAAACTCGGTGACGTCTTTGGCCATTTGATCAACGGTCGCTTCCGTACCGTCTGCATATTCAACCAAACCATCCGACAGTGGATTGGCCATAGCGATCAGGCCGCCCATTTTCTTATTATAAGTCGGATCATCGTCCTTATAGCTGATCAGGACGTTGTAAACATAATCCGCGCCGCCTGTACGGGCTTTGACCATAACCGATAAGTCCGGCGGAGCTTTACCGTTATTACTGGCCGCAGCCGCCGCCGCATTGGGGTAAATTGGCGGGAAGTAATCGGCCGGAATTCCTTTGCGGTCGATGACGTCGCCGGTGTCGATATCAATATCCTCAATGGTCCAATCGGCCGCGAAACCTTTGACAATCGGATTGTCATTGGGATTGGGGTATTTCTTATCATAGAAAGGCGCGCCTTCATCACCCAGGTGACGAAAGGCCAAATGCTTTAACTGGTGACAAGATGCGCACACCTCGCGGTAAACCTGATAGCCACGCTGAGCAGCAGCCCGATCAAAGGAGCCGTTCCAGCCGTTAAAGTGCCAATGAACGTGCTTGTCTTCATAATCATTGTCACCACCTGCGGCGTTGGCCACGGACAGTGTTCCAAAGACGGAGCCGGCGAGTACGACGGCGCCGAGAATAGATTTTTTCAATGTCATCTTCATTCTGCCGCTCCCCCCAGAACCGACTTGGTGATGGATTCGGGCAATTCATCCGGCTTCTCTACCAAGCCCATAATCGGCAGTATAATCAGGAAGAAGGCGAAGTAATAGATCGTTGCGAAACGGGACCACCAGACAAATTTCAGACCGAATGCCGTGTCGTCAGGGGCTTCGGCTCCGCACCAGCCCAGAATAAAGCAGGCGATTACGAACAGAATAAACCACATACGCGTGATCGGACGGAAACGCATTGAGCGAACTTTTGACGTATCCAGCCAGGGCAGGATAAACAAAACGGCAATCGCGCCGACCATGAGCAGGATACCCAGCAGCTTGTCCGGCACAGCCCGAAGGATCGCGTAGAACGGCAGGAAGTACCATTCAGGAACGATATGCTCAGGCGTCGCCATAGGATCAGCTTGGATATAGTTATCGGCATGACCCAGCGCGTCAGGCTGATAGAAGACGAAAAAGGCGAAGACCAAAAGGAAGACACCGACAGCAAAGCCGTCTTTAACCGTGTAATAAGGGTGGAACGCCAAAGTATCTTTCTTGGATTTCGGCTCGATCCCAATGGGGTTATTTTGTCCCGCATGATGCATGGCCCAAACGTGAAGGCCGACAATCGCTGCAATCACGAACGGCAAAAGATAATGCAGAGCAAAGAAGCGGTTGAGGGTCGGGTTATCAACGGCAAAGCCGCCCAGCAGCCATTGCTGAACACTTTCACCGACAACCGGAATAGCGCCGAAAAAGCCCGTAATCACGGTTGCGCCCCAGAAAGACATTTGTCCCCAAGGCAGAGTATAACCCAAAAAGCCTGTTGCCATCATCAAAAGATAAATCACACAGCCAAAAATCCAGACCATTTCGCGCGGAGCCTTATAAGACCCGTAATAGAGACCTCTGAACATATGGATATAGACGGCAAAGAAGAACATAGAGGCGCCGACCGCGTGCATTGGCTGTATCAACCAACCAAACGGGACGTCGCGCTTGATACGCTGAACACTGTCAAAGGCCATGTCCACATGCGGCACATAGTGCATGGCCAGAATAATACCCGTAATAATTTGGGTCATCAGGCAGAGCGTCAAAATTCCGCCGAATGTCCACCAATAGTTCAAATTGCGGGGACTTGGATAAGTCATGAAATCGGCGCCCATGCGCACGATCGGCAATCGTTTATCCAGCCATTTGGTTACGGCATATTTGGGTTCGTAAGTTGAAGGATGTCCGCTCATGATTTACCGACCTTGATCACTGTGTCAGAAATGTAGGAATAGTCCGGGATTTCCAAATTTTTGGGCGCCGGGCCTTTGCGAATACGTCCGGATGTATCGTAGTGCGATCCGTGACATGGACAATACCAACCGCCATATTCGCCTTGCGCGCTGACTTTGCCCTGCTCACCCACAGGGATACACCCAAAGTGAGTACAAACACCGACCATCACCAAAAACTTGGGATCAAGCTGTCCTTGAGCATTCGGCATGAGACGTTCATTGTCAGTTTGCGGGTCAGGAAGCCCGCTCACGTCAACGGCTTCTGCCTCGGCAATTTCCTCGGCGGTTCTGTGACGAACAAAAACGGGCTTACCGCGCCACAGCATTTTCAGTTGTTGACCTTCGGCAATTTTCGACAGGTCGATCTCGATAGCGCCGGCCGCCATCGTATCTTTGGCTTTGCCCATTTGCATGACCAAAGGCCAGCCCAGAGCGCCTGCTCCGACAGCCGCAACGGCACCGGTGGCTATGTAAATGAAATCGCGCTTATCTTCGTCGATATGTTCAGAGTGTTCGCTGTGTTCAGACACGGAGGAATCCCTTTCCCGAGTGTTCGCTCAAAATTCGACCCGGTAATAAACAAAATGGCTTTAAAAGGCTAATTTTTAATCGCGGCACAACGCCGCAATGATGAGGTTTACGAGTAAACATTTTAGGGCCTCCGAAATTTAATTTGGTACTCAGATAAGTATCTGTAATTGGGAACTTCCATATTAAATCGCGGAGGACCCGAGCGCACGCGGCCGGACGTATCAAATTCCGCCCCATGGCACGGACAATACCAGCCGCCGTAACGACTCCGCGGGTTTTTCTGTCCTTGCTCTGCAATTGTCAAACACCCGAAATGTGTACAATGCCCGTAAAGGACTAAATATCTGGGATCAATTGATCCGTCCGGTTTTGGCTTTAAACGCTGCCTGTCAGTTTCGGGATCGCGAAGGGCCTCCAATATTACATCAGTCGCTTCCTGAATTTCGCCGGGGGTTCGGTGGCGAACGAATACAACTTTATCAAAAACCAAAATTCTCATATGTTGGCCTTCTTTGATATTTCGAAGATCAACAATGGGTCCGTTCTTCTCTGACCCGTCCGCTGCAACTCCCATTTGCGCGATCAATGGCCAATTTAGGGCACCGAAACCGAAAGCGCCCGCCGTCACTGTTAAAACATGAATGAACTCCCGGCGACCAGGATTGTTTGCGCCCTCAGAAGTCAATCCGTTTGATTTCTTCATGCGGTAAGGATAGCAAGTCGCGATCAGCCTTCAATTTCACTTAAGGTCGCAATATGCGCGTCACATTGTACCAGCCGGATATCGCGCAAAACTTAGGCGCCGCCATGCGTTTGTGTGCCTGCTTTGACGTGCCTTTATCGGTGATTGATCCGTGCGGCTTTCCCCTATCAACCAAAGCCCTCCGGCGAACGGCCATGGATTATGGTGAGGCCGGTGACCTTAAGCGGCATAGTGACTGGGATGATTATAAATCTTCAGAGGGCGGACGTATTGTTCTGTTTACAACCAAGGCTGCAGAAAAAATGCCCGCCTTTGAATTTCGTCCTGATGACAGATTGTTGTTCGGACGCGAAAGCGCAGGCGTCCCGGATCATGTTCATAACGATGCTGCCGCGCGGGTGATTATTCCTTTGTCATCGGAGGCCCGCTCTTTTAATCTCGCCACCAGCGTTGCCATCGGTCTATATGAGGCGCTGAGACAAACAGGCAAATTACCGATATGAGTTTTGAACAAAACCAAATTAAAGCCGCCAATTGGTTTCGCGAGCTTCGCGATATAATTTGCGCTGAGTTTGAAAGCTTGGAACAGGAAGCGCCGGGCCATCTTTATGACGGCCCTCCGGGACGTTTTGAATTTGAAGACTGGAAACGCAAAAATGACGGCGGCGGCGGAACGGGCGGTATGCTGCGCGGCCGATTATTTGAAAAATGCGGAGTCCATATTTCCGTGGTACACGGTGAATTTGAAGGCGACATGCGCGAAAACGTTCCGGGCGCCAAAGATGATCCAAGGTTTTGGGCCGCCGGGATCAGCCTGATCGCCCATATGACCAATCCGCACATTCCGGCCGTACATATGAATACACGCTATATCGTGACCACGCAGGATTGGTTTGGCGGGGGTGCAGATTTGACACCGACCCAGTGGCGCGACCGCCGGCAAGACACGCCGGACGCGCGGGCGTTTCACGCCGGGATGAAAACAATTTGCGACGCCCATGACTGCGCCGATTATGAAAAATACAAAAAATGGTGTGATGATTATTTCCATCTGCATCACCGCGACGAACCCCGCGGCATTGGCGGTATATTTTATGATCGTCATAACAGCGGCGATTGGGATGCGGATTTTGCTTACACAAAAGATGTCGGCCGCGGATTTTTAAAGACATACAGCAAGATTGTGCGCCGCCGAATGGATGAGCGCTGGACCGAAGCAGACCGCGAAGAGCAATTAGTGACGCGGGGTCGCTATGTAGAGTTTAATCTGCTTTATGATCGCGGGACCACATTTGGCCTCAAAACCGGCGGGAATGTAAAAACCATTTTATCTTCCATGCCGCCGGTCGTGAAATGGCCATAAAAAAAGACCGCCCGAAGGCGGCCTTTCTATAAAACTATACGCTTTTTACTTGGTAACTGAGTTCACCGCATTGACGCGGCCGTGACCGTAATCATCGTCTTTGCCCGGCTTACCCAGATCGTCAGCACCGTTGCGCAGTGCGCGGTAGACGGCTGTCGGATCCATGTCGCCGCCATTGGCACCGATGATCAGAGCCGCAACGCCTGTGGCATGCGGAGCCGCCATACTGGTACCGGCATTCCAGCTCCATGAACCACCCGGGGCTGTGCTGAGGACCATGTCATAGACGTAACACGGTCGG
>CALJNJ010000025.1 GCA_937981945.1 uncultured Caulobacterales bacterium
CATCGACGGCCAAAAAAACATGGCCAGAACAAGACTGGTCGACGAGTTGACTAAAATTGATTCCGCCCGAAACTTTGACAAACCGTTTCTTTCGAATGCGGATATCAAAAAAATTCACAAGTTTTGCAGTGCCGGGAATGAATGGGTGAGGAAGACCTATTTTCCGGACCGCAAAGAATTGTTTGCCAAAAAGTCAGTGAAGAAAGCGACAGGGCCAAAGCAGGAGGAAGTCTTGAGCGAAGCCGCGCAACTTATCGCGATTTCTTTTTCACGATTACACAGCAATAAGATTCAACAAGGTGAAATATCTCCGGCTATTAATGACCTGCAAAATAAGCTGAATAAATCATTGCCCGGCATAAAAACAGCCGGTCGTCGATTGTCCGGAACTGAAAGAATTTTGGAGAGTTCGGAAGAAAAAATTGAGAGCACGATCTCAATGCTTGAGGCGATTGCCAACAATACGAAATTTGCAACCGGAAATTCTGTTGTCATTTACAATACTTTTCGAAAGGCAACTGAAGATCTGGAAGAGCTGCAAAATGAGCTTTTACCAAAAATGGAAAATGTAAATTTGCGTATTGAAAATTCAGGCACTTTAATCAACGCCATGAGAAATAAACTGGAAAGATTATTGTCTCATATGGCGCAACTTCGTGACAATGTGGACAGCTCGAAACCTGCAATCAATGAGATTCAAAACTTGTGTGAAAAAGCAGCGCCGGAACTGAAAGAACTCCACAATAAATTGTTGTCGGCGGAAGCGATTGAAGATGAGTAAACCGAAACGCCTGATTTTACATATCGGACGTCATAAATCCGGTACGAGCTCGCTGCAGCATTTCTTGTCTCAAAATGGTGAGCGGTTATCGTCTCAAGGGATTTTGTTTCCTCTGGCGGGGCGTCAATCAAGCATAGCTCATCACAGACTGGCGAAGACGTGCCGGAAATCGGTATTTAAAAGCTCGGATGAATTCACGAAAATTGTCAAAGCGCTTCAAGCTGAAATTTCAACTCACAACCATGATGTAACGATAATTTCGAGTGAGTCATTTCAGGATATTTCTAATTTTGGCCGTGTCCGCGAACTCATCAAAAGTATTGGTGCAGATCAAGTCGATATTGTCTGCTATTTCAGAGAATATGCGGATTATATGATGGCTTGCTTCCGGCAAGCTACGCAAAACCAAACACGCTTCCGTACTTTTGATAATTTTCTGACTCACAGATATCCGATCAAACGGTTTTTGCGCGAATGGGGACGTTTAGGGAGGTTACATTTAAAATGGTTTCACCCGAATATCCTGACAGGCGGGGACGTTGTCGTCGATTTTTGCACGGAGTTCGGCATTGAAAAGCCTGAGCAAAAGACATGGCGAAACCCGTCCGTCGGCGGCAATATTCTGTTTTTCAAAATTGCGCAAAACCTGATGCACGGCTCAGCGCTGAATTATAATAATTTGAGCGAATTGGCCTTGGCGCATGAGCATTTTCGCCGTCCGTTTTTTGTGCCGTCGCTCAGGGTTGACCGCGCGCGTTTGACCAATCCTTATAACAGGGTCCTAAGTGCTCATATGGGCAAGCCGCCGCTCAAATATTGGGATGATTTCGATCCCTTGCCTGATTTCCCCAATATTGAGGCCGACATAGAGCGCGTCAAAGAGGTGTGCCCGGAGTTTGACGGCTCGGAAATTTTCGGATTTCTCAAGGATGCGGCGCGCTGGTTCTGACCATAATTTAAATATTTCCCCTCTGGCGCTCAGACCCTCGATAGGTGTAGACTTCAGCCCGTGAGTAGAGACCCCAATATCAATGCCAAGCCTGCGCCGCTTATGCGGGCCATTCGCAAAGCTATGGCCGGCACGGAATCCGTACAGGAACGCCTGGATGATTTCGTAGAAGCGATCACAGAGGCCATGCAGGTGGCCGTGGCGTCCATTTATCTGCGCCGTCCCAGCCGGGAGCTGGAATTATCTGCCACGCAAGGCCTGAAAAAGTCCGCCGTTCACAAAACCCTTATGGCGCCCGGCGAAGGCCTTGTAGGCCATGTGGCGCAAACGGCCCGGCCGCTTAATTTGGCGGAAGCCCCGTCACATCCCTTGTTCTCTTACAGACCCGAAACAGGGGAAGACAAATATCACTCATTTTTGGGCGTCCCCATATTAAGAGGCGGCCGGACTTTGGGCGTTTTGGTGGTCCAAAGCGAAGATCAGCGCAATTTCAATGAAGAAGAAGTCGAAGATTTACTGACCGTTGCCATGGTGCTGGCTGAAATATTGATCGATGACGAACGGGTCGGCGGCAAGAAAGGCGCTCTAAAGGGAATTACCTTAGCGCCCACCAAGCCCGAAACATTTGACGGTAAGTCCTTCGCGGACGGCTTGGCTGAAGGCGTGGCGCACTTACATGTCCCGCCCGTTCCTCCGTCTGACATGTTGTCGGAAAATGTCGCCACCGAGCAAATCCGTCTCGAAGAGGGGGTCACAAAATTGCGAGCATCCGTTGACGCGATGGTCAGCGGGGAGGCCGCCGGATTATCCCGTGCCTCCAAAGAGATTTATGAGACCTACAGAATGTTCGCCTATGATCGGCGATGGGTTCAGCGACTACGAGAAGCGGTTCAATCCGGCTTAACCTCTGAAGCGGCCGTCGAGCGGGTCAGGAATGAGCACCGGGCCCGATTGATGAAATCACCCGACCCTTATATGCGCGCCAGGCTTCACGATTTGGAAGATTTGGCCAATCGGCTTTTAAGGGCTTTGTCCGGCGAGAATTTGGGACCGGGTAAAAAAGACATTCCGCAGGGCGCGATTATTTTCGCCCGGGATTTAGGTCCGGCGGAACTTCTGGATTATGACCGCGATAAATTGGCTGGTATCGTCTTGGAAGAAGGTTCACACTCGTCCCATACTTCTATTATCTGCCGGGCAATCGGCGTCCCGCTAATCGGCCGGGCAGAAGGTATTCTCGACCGAATAGAAATCGGCGACAAAGTTTTACTCGACGCTGAGCAAAATCAAATTCATCTAAGACCGGTCGAGAGTAAAACTGCAGGTTTTCAGCTTCGTATGAATATACGCGGTGAAGTGGCCAAAGCTTATGAAGCCGTCAAAAACAGACCGGCCATTACAAAAGATAACCGCCATGTTTCTCTTCAGCTCAACGCAGGTCTGCTGGTCGATTTACCTCAGCTTGAGCTGGCCGGCGCGGACGGTATCGGCCTGTTCAGGACCGAGTTCCAGTTTATGGTCTCGGAATTTATGCCGCGGCTGAAGGATCAAACAGACCTTTATTTAAAAGCTTTGCAGGCGGCAGGTAAAAGACCCGTGACGTTCAGAACCTTGGATTTGGGCGGAGATAAAATTTTGCCTTATATGGATCCGGTTCCGGAAGAAAACCCGGCCATTGGATGGCGAGCCATTCGCATTGGTTTGGATCGTCCGGCCTTGCTGCGTTATCAGTGCCGCGCCTTATTGGCTGCCGCCGCCGGCCGTCATTTACGGGTCATGTTCCCGATGGTCACAACGGTGGATGAACTCATTGAAGCGCGCTCACTATTTGATACGGAAGTTAAAAGAGCCTCATCACTGGGCAAGGATTTGCCCCATAAAATCGAAGTTGGGGTTATGCTGGAAACGCCGTCTCTGGCGTGGTCCGTCAGAGCGGTTTGCGATCATGCAGACTTTGTATCTGTCGGCGCCAATGATCTCATGCAATTCTTCTTTGCGGCAGACAGAGATAATATCAGAGTATCCGACCGATATGACCCGCTGCACCCGGCGTCGCTATCAATCCTTCGGTTCATTGTAGACGGTTGTAAACAGGCCGGCGTTCCGGTGTCCATTTGCGGCGAGATTGCGGGACGGCCCATTGAAGCCGTGACCTTGGTTGCTTTGGGATTTGAGGCCTTGTCCATGCCGGTCACGGGCATTGGACCTGTCAAAGCGGCTTTATTGGCGCTGGACGCTGAAAAGCTAAAAGAATTGATCACGCCATTGATTACGATTGACTCGCGCCTTCCATCGGTCAGAGATCATGTCCGCGAATTCTGCATGGCTGAAGGCATTCCGGTTTAGGCTTAGGGCGACAGACCGCCGATCTCCAATTCGG
>CALJNJ010000026.1 GCA_937981945.1 uncultured Caulobacterales bacterium
TCTGGCATCTTCCTGCGCTTTGTAATCCGTGCCGCTGACCTTGACGGCGCCGCCCAAACTGGCGCCTTCCAGGGCTGTCACCGGCGTGTTCAAATTGGACGAATCGCCAAGATACAGCCCAAACGGCGCTGCGGCGTCGCCGCGCAGGATCAATTCGCCGGCAAATGATGTCCCGATGTTCTGGATGCCCGGATCTTCTGACAATTTGGTAAATTCGGTTTTGTCGCCATAGGTCAGGCCAAAGCCGTATGGAAATAAAACGCCGTCCGTGTCAGACCCGTTAATCGGTTTGCCCGTTCCGTCGCTTGGCCATGTGAAAGACAGTTTGCCCTTGAAATCGTGACGGGCATTGCCGGCTTCATTTCCGACAATCACATCAGCAATTCCGCCGCCTTCCGTGCCCGGCAACCAACCTACCACAAAAGCGTCAGAGGCATTTAATAAGGGGTTCACCCATAAAGGGCGGCCCGTCAGAAAGACGGAAACAACGGGAATGTTTTTCGACTTGAGCGACTGAATGAGTTTGAGGTTTTCGCCGTCCGTAAATTCGAATACCAGATCTGATCGATCACCGCGATATTCGGCGTAAGGCTGTTCCCCAAAAACCACAATGGCGACATCGGGCTTGTCCGAGAATTTGCCGTTCTCAGACAGGACTGCCGTTCCGCCGGATTGTTCGACCGCATCTTTAATGCCCGAGAAAATAGTCTCACCGGTTTCGAAAGCATCATTGGCGTTGCCGGTGCCTTGCCAATTAAGAGTCCAACCGCCGGTTTGTTGCTGCATGGAGTTTGCACCGCTTCCGGTGACCAGAACGTTGCTGCTCGCATTAATGGGCAGTGTACTGTTTTGATTTTTAAGAAGAACCAGAGATTCTTGTACGGCCTGACGAGCAATAGCTGTATGTTCGGCGGCCCCCAGAGCGGACAATTGCGTACTGGTTCGGTCCGAAGGCAGGCCGGCGTCAAACAAGCCTGAACGGATTTTGACCTCTAAAATTCGGGTAACCGCCTCATCGAGCCGTTCCAAATCCAGTTCGCCTGATTTGGCTTGCTTTAACAAAGATTTGTAGAGCCCTTTCCAACTGTCGGGCGCCATATACATATCGACACCGGCGTGAAGGCTTTCCGGGCAATCCGTTGCCGTACAGCCCGGAACTTCCGCGTGCCCGTTCCAGTCGCCGACCACAAAGCCGTCAAATCCCATTTGTCCCCGTAAAACATCATTGAGCAGATATTCATGGCCGTGCATTTTCTCGCCGTTAATGGACGAAAATGATGCCATGACCACTTGGACGCCTTTATCAAAGGCCGGTTGATAGCCGGCGCCGTGAATTCGTACGATTTCGTCCATATCGCCGATTGTGTCGCCTTTATCGATTCCGAGCTCCGTTCCGCCGTCAGCGATGAAGTGCTTGGCGGTGGCGACCACGTTGTCGCCCATCAGGAAATTATCAGAGTCTTGTCGACCCTGCAGGCCCTCAACCATGGCCGCAGCGTATTTCGCGACCAAACCGGGGTTTTCGGAATAGCTTTCATAGGCGCGGCCCCATTTATCATCGCGCGCGACGGCTAAGGTCGGGGCAAAAGTCCAGTCCAATCCGGTGGCGCGGATTTCCTTGGCGGTGATTTCGCCGATTTTTTTCATCAAATCAGGATTGTGCATGGCGCCCAAGCCGGAATTGTGCGGAAACATGGTCGCGTTTTGAAGGTTATTGTGACCATGGACGGCGTCCGTGCCCCAAATGGCCGGAATTCCCAAGCCGCCGTCCGATGTGTCCGTAGAGGCCAGCCAGAAAGCGTCTGCCAAAGCGACCCATTCTTCAGGTTCGGCGACAACACCCCCGCCGGGAGCTGAGTTTCCGCCGTTCAGGACAGAGCCGAGATTATAAGTTTTCAAATCTTCAGGGGACACGGCAGAAATATCGGCCTGTATGACCTGCCCGATTTTTTCTTCCAAGGTCATTTGGGCCAAAATTTCAGAGGCCTGATCCGGAATGGGAGCTTCGGCAGAGCCTTTCGCGCAGGATGACAGGGCCAAAACCGCTGCGATTGTCAGAGCTGAGACAGCATTTTTCATATTTATTATCGAATCGGGCGCCGCCGATCTTCCCTGTGTAAGACAATTTTTGTCCAATTATTGTCTTGCAGTGGACAATGTCAATGTTTATTTGTTAGAATTAGTAGGAATATAATTGAATTCATATGTCCGAATCGGGCAATGGAAGAATTGAAGATACGGGTTTTTCAATGGCAACAATTACAGATGTGGCTGAATTGGCGGGTGTTTCAGTGAAAACTGTCTCACGCGTTATGAATAATTACGAGCACATCAGCACCAAGACCCTCAAAAAGGTCGAACGGGCCATGGCAGAGCTTAATTATGCGCCCAGTTCCATAGCTCGCCAGATGCGCACAGGGGACTCTCTAAGTATCGGTATGATTTACGGCGACCCGTCCAGTGGCTACCAAGCACGTCTTAATCACGCTGTTCTGAAAGCCTGCTCTGATGCCAGACGATATTTGGCCGTCGAGTTATTTGACGAGAAAAATGCCGATTGGCAAAAGCAGGTTGAAGACTTTTTGGACCGAACAAAAGTAACCAATATGATCTTGGTGCCGCCTATGTGCGACTCGACGGATCTGCATGAGTTGTTAACCCGGCGTCAGGTCAGTTTTGTGCTGATTTCGCCTTCAAGGCCTGTGCCGGGGGCCAGTTCTATTGCCATGGATGATCGTAAGGCGTCCCGTGAAATGATCAATCATTTCATAGGCTTAGGTCACAAAAAGATTGCCCATATCGCCGGTCATCCCGACCACGTTGCCACATTATTGAGACGCCAGGGTTATGAAGAGGCGCTGCAGAGAGCCGGTATATCTTTGCGTGAAGAATATGTGGTTTCCGGGCGGTTTAGGTTTCGCTACGCTCTAGAGTGCGCGGAGCAATTGCTCAGCCTTGACGAGCCGCCCACGGCGATCTTTGTCGCCAATGACGAAATGGCCGCGGCGGTCGTTATGACTGCTAATCGATTGGGTCTTCGAGTGCCTGAAGATTTGTCCGTAGCGGGCTTCGACAATACGCCCATCTCCCAGACGATTTGGCCCGAGCTTACAACGGTCGCGCAGCCTTTCGCTGAGATTGCAAAGGCCGCCGTTGAATCCATGCGGACAATGAAGCGGACCAATAACTCCGTGTCCGAAACGCTGATTCTTGAGCACAATATCATGATCCGCGCCTCAACAGGCCCCGCGCCAAAAGCCTGATTTCTCCGGATATTTGGCCGAATTGTCCGGCTGCTGCCTGTGGCCTTTTTGTCACAATTGGCTTTTATTGTCCTTCAAATTGTCCAATTCATTGACTTTATCTTGACAGCGATGGACAATTTTGCATGGTGCACTCAGACAAATGGCGTCTCAGCAGGCGCTCAGGGGATTCGTGCAAGGAGAAACTAATGAAGTACGGCCAAAGTAATATCGTTCGAAAGCTAATGATCGGCACATCTGTTATTGCAATGACAGGATTGACGCATACGGCTCAAGCACAAAGCGTTGATGAAGATGAAGACGA
>CALJNJ010000027.1 GCA_937981945.1 uncultured Caulobacterales bacterium
AGGCGATCTCTGTGGTCCAGATAGTGAGGCCGTTCTTTTGTCATTAAGCGTAGGGCGGCCTGTGGAGTTCGGTCGGGGACGTCGTAAAGATTTCGCACCCGTCTTTTGTAACCCCGATCGAATGTTCAAACTGTGCCGTCAGCTTGCGGTCCCGGGTCACGGCCGTCCAGCCATCCGATAAGACCTTCACGTGAGGCTTGCCCAAATTAATCATGGGCTCGATGGTAAAGAACATACCTTCTTTGAGGACTTCGCCCTGACCGGGCCGGCCGAAATGCAGGATGTTCGGCGCGTCATGGAAAAGACGTCCCAGTCCGTGGCCGCAAAAGTCAGTCACAACCGAACAGCGTTCTCCCTCGGCGAATTTCTGAATGGCGTGTCCGATATCGCCCGTTGTATTGCCGGGCTTGACCTGTGCAATGCCGAGCATAAGACTGTCATAAGTGATCTGCATGAGGCGCTCGGCCCGGCGACTGACATTACCGACGGGGTACATACGCGATGTATCGCCGTGCCATCCGTCAACAATTACGGTTACATCAATATTGACGATGTCCCCATCCTTGAGCGGCTTGGGGCCGGGGATACCGTGGCAGACCACATGATTGATGGAGGTGCAGGTTGTGTGCTGATAGCCGCGATAACCCAAACAGGCCGGGACGCCGCCATTATCAACCACAAATTCAAACGCGGCTTTATCCAAAGCTTCCGTTGAAACACCGGGCTTTACCATGGGGACCAGCATGTCCAGGCATTGAGCCGCCAAACGGCCCGCCTTGCGCATGCCCTCGAACCCATCAGGCCCGTGGAGTTTTATGGCTCCGTCGCGCTCCGGCGGCGCGTCAATGGCGTCTACATAATTCATGCAGGGCCTATATCAGGGCTTTGAGACTTTTATCAAGCCTAATACCGTCAGGATCAATTATTGTTGAATAGACCAGTTTCTCAACGCCGACTTCCTGTGCTTTGGTAAATTCTGCCGCATATTCAGGGTCAATATCGTCGGCGAGCTTGAAAGCTGCGCAGTCGTCACGGTTCACCAGATAGACCATGACCGCGCGGTGGCCGAGGCGTACCATATCGGCAAGTTCGCGCAAATGTTTGGTGCCGCGAGCCGTCGGACTGTCGGGAAATTCTGCCAAACCCGTATGCCGCGACAGGGTGACGTTTTTAATCTCCACATAGCATAGCGGCTTTTCAGCGTCCTCCAGCAGGATATCGATCCGGCTGTTTTGGCCGTATTTCACTTCCCGCCGCAGAGTCTCGTAACCGGCCAGTTCGGGGATTTGTCCGGCGTTGACGGCTTCCTCAACGATAGCGTTAGGCAGGGCCGTATTGATGCAAACTTTGGCGCCGCCGATTTCGATGACTTGCCAATCCCATTTCAGCTTGCGGTTTTTATTTTGCGCAGCGGTCACCCAAACGGAAGACCCTTCGTCTTTGACGCCCATCATGGAACCTGAATTGGCGCAATGAGCGATGATGATCTCGCCGTCCAGGTCTATGTCGGCCAGAAAGCGCTTATAGCGTTTGACCAGCTTTCCTTTTTGAACGGGGGCCGGGAATTTCATGAAATATGCCCCGCGACGGTTCTGTGATGCGGACGGTCTCTGTGCTCGAACAGATAAATGCCTTGCCAAGTGCCGAGCATGAGTTTGCCGTCCATAATTGGAATATTGATGGAGACCGGTGTGAGGGCGGCCTTGATATGGGCCGGCATATCGTCCGGGCCTTCGCAAGTATGCCTGACCCAATCCATGGCCGGGTCATTCGTGCCGGGAACCAGCCGTCTGAAGAATTCATTCATATCCGTGCGAACATCAGGATCCGCGTTTTCTGATATCAGCAAAGAACAGGATGTGTGCCGAACAAAAAGCGTCAACAGGCCCGAGCCGTCACAATTTTCATCAACATAATTCATCACCTTGCGGGTAAAGTCATATAAACCCGGTCCGGATGTCGATATTTCAAACAAAGTGGTCATTGTAAGTGCTATAGGGTGATTCAAATTGGCTTTCACCCCGTAAGATAAAATATGAAAACTGTTACAGCCGGCGTGCTTTTAATCGGAGACGAGCTTCTCTCCGGACGCACTCAAGACACTAATCTGAAAACCATCGCCAATTTTCTGACGCCTTTGGGGGTTCAAATCGGGGAGGCCAGAGTTTTGGCCGATGACAAGGATTTGATTGTTTCGGCGGTCAGGACGTTTTCAGAGCGATTTGATTATGTGTTTACCACCGGCGGGATCGGCCCGACCCATGATGATATCACGGCGGATTGCATTGCCGAGGCCTTTGGCGTCGACATTGGCGAGCGTGAAGATGCCATGGATGAGCTTTTGAAGCGCTATGAGCCGGAGGATTTGAATGCGGCCCGGCGGCGCATGGCCCGTATTCCCAAGGGGGCGAGCCTGATCAAAAATCCTGTTTCTATGGCGCCCGGCTTTCAAACGGAAAACGTATTCACCATGGCGGGCGTGCCGCAAATCATGAAAGCCATGCTTGAAGATATTGATCACAGGATTGACGGCGGGCATGTCGTTTTAAAACGAACGGTTCCGGTTAAAGGGAAAGGCGAGGGGGATGTCGCCGAATCATTAGGGGCTTTATCCGAAAAGTATCCGGAGATCAGCATTGGGAGCTACCCGTTTTTCGATGGGAACGGTTACGGCCTCAATGTGGTTCTACGGGGATATGATGATGGTGAATTGGCAGATATTGAAACTGAATTGCGGGCAATGCTGGACAAAATATCCATTTAAAACAAGTTTTTGACAGGCGTTTATACAAAAATGTAGAATTACTTATTGCCTTCTACATAAATGTCGAATACACACCTTCTACGAAATTGTAGAGGAGTGTATTATGTTGAATTTCAAAACCAATTCCCTTCTGGCTTTGGCAGCCCTGCTGCTTTGGTCAGGCCCCGTTAGTGCCACCATTATTGATTGCGAGACAAAACCGGGGTCGTGTGAGCTCGAACCGATTGTTCAGGAAGACGCCCATTACGAAATATCGATTATTCCCGGAGCTTATGAATGGCAAGACGGCGTGACGGAAGGTTACGCGCTGGAATATGAAGTTTTGCCAACCAAGTGGAAAGTCGAAGAAGCGACTGTAACGGTCACACCGGCTGTTGTTAAAAAAGTCGGTGTTCGAAATATCAAAACACCGGCGGTCTCCAAAAAGGTCAAACGCCGCATTGTGACCGAACACGCCCAGCCTCTGGCGAGACTGAAACCCTTTGAGATCAAAGACGGCCGAACGCGGGTCCAGGTCACCAAGCCAAAGGTCGTCGAAAGACGTATTCCGGCCAAATTAGTCCATTAGTCAGATGATCTCCCATCTGATTTTGACCGCAGCTTTTCCCATTTATTCAGGTAATTTGACGGGTTGTGATTATCGGGCTCAGGCGGGACTGTTGAATATAGGCCCCGGTTTCTGGGTGGAATACGAACCGCCCAAATACGAAATGCGAGATGATTGGATTAAAATTAACGGGCAAACGGAGTGGGTAGTCAAAGCTTCGGGCGGTTACGAGCGTGTGAATTCACAGGCCACCACACGAACCGTCAAGCGGCGTATGCTGGTCAGTCCTGCAACATTCACTTTAAAGGACATGAGCGGGAAGGCCATCGGATATTATTCGGCCAATGAGCTGCGCAAATATGTTTGCAACGTGCTCGACGTCAATTTTCCGTCTTAATCTTCCGTTTCAACTTCAATTTTCACGGCTTCACTGTCTTCCGAATGTGAAAACGCCAAAAACGTCAAACTCAGTGAAAAGAGGAAGCTGGCCAGGTAAAACAAATAGTCGTGCCGGTTAAACAACACGATCAAAGCGGCCCATAGCAACAGCCCGTAAAAGGGAATAAATGGCTTGCGTATCATTTTTGACCTCCGGTTATGTTCTCGCTTGAAACGTGCAATCCTTGTGCCGGTTTCTCCTATTAAGAAAATTTATGCCGTTCGTATTCGTTTGAATTTCACTTTGAGGCGTCTTTTCTTTTAACGGCATCTTGCCTAAGGTTATTCCGGATTAGGGAGAAGTCTTATGAAAACACGCGCTGCCGTTGCCTTCGAGGCCAAGAAACCACTGGAAATCGTCGAAGTCGATTTGGAAGGCCCAAAAGCCGGAGAAGTTCTGGTTGAAATTATGGCGACGGGCGTTTGTCATACGGATAGTTACACACTGGACGGGTTTGACAGCGAAGGCCTGTTTCCTTCCATTTTGGGCCATGAGGGCGCCGGGATCGTGCGCGAAGTGGGCAAGGGCGTAACCTCCCTTAAAGCCGGGGATCACGTTATCCCGCTTTACACGCCGGAATGCCGCCAGTGTAAATCCTGCCTCTCCGGCAAAACCAATCTCTGTACGGCCATTCGCGCCACGCAGGGCAAGGGCTTGATGCCCGATGGGACGAGCCGATTTTCCTATAAGGGCGAAACCATTTATCATTATATGGGCTGCTCAACCTTTTCCAATTTTACGGTGCTGCCCGAGATCGCTCTGGCAAAAATCCGCGACGACGCACCGTTTGACAAATGCTGTTATGTGGGCTGCGGCGTCACAACCGGCATTGGAGCCGTGACCAATACGGCCAAAGTTCAGGCCGGTGATAACGTGATTGTCTTTGGCCTGGGCGGTATTGGCCTGAACGTCATTCAAGGCGCAAAAATGGTCGGCGCCAATATGATTGTCGGTGTGGATATCAATGATGATAAAAAGCATTGGGGAGAGAAATTCGGCATGACCCATTTCGTCAATCCGCGTAACATCAAAGGCGATGTGGTGCAGCATCTGGTTGAGCTCACCGATGGCGGCGCCGATCACACATTTGACGCGACCGGCAATACCGAAGTCATGCGCCAGGCACTGGAGGCCTGTCACCGAGGGTGGGGCGTTTCCACCATTATTGGCGTAGCTGAAGCGGGCAAGGAAATCTCAACCCGTCCGTTTCAGCTGGTCACGGGCCGGGTCTGGAAAGGCACAGCCTTTGGCGGCGCCAAAGGCCGGACCGATGTGCCCAAGATTGTCGACTGGTATATGAACGGTAAAATCGCCATCGACCCCATGATTACGCATACTTTCAAGCTCGAGGATATCAATAAGGCCTTTGATTTGATGCATGAGGGCAAGTCAATTCGGTCCGTAATCGTATATTAGATGTCTAATCGGAATTATCTTTTTGATGTTGCGTCGCGCGAAGAGGCTGAGCAAGGTCGTCACTCACAGAACTTCAATTGGCTGGCCAAATGGGTGACACCTGTTTTCTGGTATGCCTGTTTCACGCCGGAAGATGAGATAGAGGTATATTCAAAAGTGGCCGGAACCGGTTATGTGGCTTATTTAGCGGACACCAAATTCTTGCCCGAGCGCTTATCCGGCAGGAAGGCATCAATCATCGCATTGATGCCCGCAGAACTGCAGCCTGAATACGAAAAGTTATATGATCGTTTTTCAGAGCGTTTATTAGAAGAGTTCAAAAACTATATCTTACTCGATTTCCTGGAAATGTTTGCCATGAATGAAATGGAGCCGGACGCTCAGAACGGTGTGCGTAAAGAAATAGCTTTGTTCAATTCAATTTTTAACGGCAATTCAGAAGTTGAGTTGGATGACCTTTATGTCTCGGGTGCTTTTGACATAGGCGGCGGCGTCGCTCCGTTCGAACTGGATAGGATAACAGCTGACGAATTAGCGCAGAGGTGGCAGTTTTTAGCGTCCGGCGAAAGCAGTATTGAGCCGGGGTTTTTGAAGGCGCCCTCTGACGCGGAAATCGAATATGCGGAACAAATTTTAGCCGAACAAAAAGGCTCAACACCTGTCGTCGATTTAGATCAAAATCCGGATATACAGGCCTCGACAGTTACGGGCGAAAAGAAAAAATCCAAATGGAAGTTTTGGAAAAACAAATAACAAGGACGTAGAACATGTTTACCCATATGACCGTCGGATCAAACGATCTCGAAAAATCTAAAATCTTTTACGACGCAATTTTTGAAGCCATGGGGGCAAATCCCGGATTTTTAGATCCCAAGGGGCGTGTGGTTTACATCCACAAAAGAGCGATGTTTCTGGTCACCAAACCCATAGACGATCAGCCCGCAACCTTTGCCAATGGGGCGACCATCGGTTTGTCGACCGACAGTCCGGAGCAAACTGATGCTTGGCATGCCGCGGGTATTGCAGCGGGCGGGACTCCAATTGAAGATCCTCCGGGCTGGCGGGAATCCAACGGATTGCGATTATACCTCGCCTATTTGCGGGATCCGGACGGCAATAAGCTTTGCGCGTTGCACAGGTGACAGAAATGGAAACCAAATCAACAGTTAAATCACATGGCGGCACCCAAAGCGTCTATAGCCATCAAAGCACCTCTACCAAAACGGAGATGACCTTTGGGGTATATGTGCCGCCCGGTAAGGGACCTTTTCCCGTTCTGTGGTATCTCTCCGGTCTGACCTGCAC
>CALJNJ010000028.1 GCA_937981945.1 uncultured Caulobacterales bacterium
CGGTCCGCAGCGTATTTTAAACGGCGAGCCTAAAAAGCCTCACATGGGCGTTGATATCGCGGCGCCCGCCGGAACGCCCATTTATGCGCCGGCCGATGGAGTCGTCAGCTTGGCCGATAATGATTTATACTTTGAAGGCGCGATGGTTTTGCTGGATCACGGACAGGGTCTGATTTCCATGTATCTGCACGTCAATGATATTTATGTGACACCCGGTGAAACTGTGACCCGCGGGCAAAAAATTGCCACAGTAGGCTCAAAAGGCCGATCAACAGGGCCGCATTTATGTTGGCGCCTGAAATGGCGTAATCGCAATTTAGATCCGGAACTTATGACCAAGTGGCCCGGCCGCAATTAGCGGTAATGATCTTTCGGCCAACGTCGATGGACCCAGAACCATTGATCAGGGGTCTTGCGAATTTGATTTTCAATAAATTCACTAATTTGAGCAACCCCGTCTGAGACATCATTGGATCGATCGCCGGTATTTTTCAGCTTGATCGGGTCGTGAACGGTCACTGTAAATTTGGCTTTCTCGCGCTCAAGAGACATGGGGATGAGCGGCGCATTTGCGCCGATCGCCAAGCGGGTCGGACCCGGGGCTGTCATGGCGTCTACTCCAAAAAACGGAACGGCAATCCCTTGGTTGAATTTTTGATCATTCATTAAAGCAACTGACTCGCCGTTCTTAAGGGCCTCCATTAATTGCTTCGCGCCTTTAACGCCGGACTTGGGGACTAAGAACTTTGTGCCGTAAGCCTCTTCACGTTCAGTTCTGACCCGCTTGTCAATATGAGGGTTATTAATGGGGCGATAGGTGATTTGCGACGGCAAGCCCCATTGTGTCAGCACCATAGCCATAATTTCCCAATTAGCGAAATGGCCTGAGATAAATACGGCCGGCGTTCCGCTTTCTTTTAGGGCGTCAAGTTTTTCGCCTCCGATGACGGTGATACGACCGTCGCCTGAATTAATATTGAGCCTGTGCAAGACCGGAAATTCTGCAAATGTTCGGCCGGTGTTTTTCCACTGAGCTTTTAACAGGGTTTTCAGCTCGTCTTCGGACGCGCCGGGGAAGGCCGTCTCCAATCCCTTTCGAGCAATTTTTTGTTTTGAGGTAAGTGGTCCGATTAAACCGACTATAAAGGCGCCAAATGCAGAAATTTGGTCAAATGAAAACGGTTTCAGCAGCAAGCTTACAATATCATAGGCAACAGTTTCCAACCGCCAGCCAATACGCTTGCCCAAAGACGGCTTATCCATTTTTGACGGTGTTTATAATCGGATGCAAAAGCTGCCGCAGCGTAAGTTCGTCTTCAAACTGAACTTTGACCGGCCAAACCTGTACGCCTTTGCGATAGCCACGGGGCAAACGGACGTAATCTTTTTCGGTCGTAATAAGGCCTGCATCCATTTCACTGGCAAGCATGAATAATTGCTCAATATCGCCGTCCTTATATTTATAGTGATCGGCATAAGGAATTTCCCCGACAACGTCGCCGCCATGTCGGCGCAAACTGTCAAAAAACTTATTGGGACGGCCTATACCGGCAAAGGCATAGAGCCTGCCTTTGGGCGCATCCCCAACAGGGGCCAGATAAGCCGGTACAACGACTTTCCCTTTGAGCTGCTCCGCGAGGTCATCGTCAATATCATAATCCGGTGCCGGCTTCATGAGAATGATTGCGTCGGCTCTGTCCAAAGCTGACGAAAGCTTCTCGCGAAGAGGTCCTGCCGGAAACACGCAACCGTTTCCAAATCCTGTTTCGGCGTCGACAACTAATAGGGAGAGTGTTTTTTGCACCAGCGGGTTTTGGTGGCCGTCATCCATGACAATGACATGGGCGCCATGCGAAACTGCCGCTCTTGCACCATCATCACGGCCTGCCGCAACCCAAACGGGGGCGTGCCGTGCCAAAAGAAGCGGTTCATCGCCCACATCTGCGGCTGTATGATGTTTTTGGACCGGCATGGGACCTTTTTCCGTCCCTCCATACCCTCGGGTCAGGCCAACAACGTTGACCCCCATTCGCCGCAGACTATTGAGCAAATACATGGCAACAGGTGTTTTGCCGGTACCGCCCATTGTCGCATTTCCGACGCAAATAACGGGGACGCCGGGGTCATAGCTTTGCGTGGTCTCGATCCGGCGCGCCGCAGCCCATTGATAGATGCGTGAGATTGGCCACAGCAACATGCGGATCATGGGAGCAGAATCCCGCCCGTCCTTATGCAACCAAAACTCGGGCGGTCTCATGATTTTCGCTCCGGCAATAACGGCTCTAGCCGTTCCCATACATAGTCCAATACGGCATCTCTGCCGGTTGCATATGTTTCGGCCAAATTTTGCAATTCCGCAAGACGGATTTTGTCGGCCAGAATATCAATAATACTTGTTCCGATAACATTCGGGCTCAATATTCTTTGCGCGGCGTCAAACGCAATCATGCTCATATAGCTGTCGGCGAAACTGGCAATATGAGGTCCTGTCAGGACGGCGTTTCCGAGTCTGGCCGGCTCCAACGGATTGTGACCTGACAGGCCATCGATGAGAGATCCGCAGACAAAGGTAACTTTTGACAGCCTGTAGGCCAGGCCCATTTCGCCGATCGTATCAAACAAATAAACTTGTGTGTCCCGTTCGATATTTTGTCCCGATGTTCGGGTGACAAAACTCAATCCGGCATTGTTGAGCCGTTTCTGGATGTCGGCACTGCGTTCGGGATGTCTGGGTGCCAATATGAGAAGACTTGATTTGAACCGTTCCAAAATCTCCAGATGAGCCTTAATCATAAGTTCATCTTCGCCCTCATGTGTGCTGGCCGCGCACCAAATGGGACGGCGTGACGTTTGTGATTTCAGGGCTTTCAAGGCAGACTTGTCCACGGGAAGGGGCGCTGCCGCATCTTTTAAGTTTCCGGCAGCTTCTACGGGTTCGCCCAGAACCCAGGTCAATCCGTCAGCCGTTTTCGTATCGGCTGCCAGAATTAAATCAAAACTGCCCATAAGGGCCCGCGCGCTTTTTTGGCGCTTTTGCCAGCCTTCCAAAGACTTTTGACTGAAGCGCGCATTCAGTAGCGCCATTGGGATATCAGCCGCTTTTGTTTGGCGGATCAAATTGGGCCAAATTTCAGACTCAGCCCAGATCGCCATATCAGGCTTCCAATGATCCAAAAACCGCCTGACGGCTTTGGGATAGTCAAGAGGGGCGAATTGATGAAAGGCCCGTTCCGGCAATTGTTTCGCCAATATTTCCGCCGATGTGATTGTGCCGCTGGTGACCAAGACATGGCTACCGGGACGGGTAGACAAAATTCGGTCGATGACAGGACGCAGCATCAAGCATTCACCCACACTGGCGCCGTGCATCCAAATTAGTTCGCCGGCGGGACGGGCAAGATCCGTTTGGCCGTGCCGTTCCTGTTTGCGGGCCGGATCCTCTTTGCCTTGCTTTTCGCGTCTGGACAATAAAAGCGGGGTGAGGGGACCCAATGCTCTGGTCGCGACGCCATATCCTTTGATGAGCGGTGTTTCGGTCATGACACATCCTTGGTCCGCGGGGCGGGATCAATGGGATCATGTCCCAGTCGGCGATCCGCATCTGCGAGGAAAATGTTCATTTCGTTTTCGATCTGATCTTTATATTTGGCTATGTCTCTCGCGTCGGCGTCGGCCGGCACAACAACAGGTGTACCCCATATGATGATCCCTCGGCCAAAGGGCAAGGGGAGAACAAATCTGTCCCAGGATTTAAACTGAATGCGGTTTTTAACGGCGAATGTGCAGGGCAATATAGGCGCTCCGCTCAAGCGCGCTAAACCCAGCGGCCCGTCTCCTAATCTTTGACGCGGGCCGCGGGGGCCATCCGGCGTAATGACAATGCAGGCATGTTGATCAAGGGCCCCCATCATTTCCCGCAGAGCCCCTGAACCGCCTTTAGCTTTTTGCGTGCCGGCTTTCCGTGCAGAGCCGCGAACGGTTTTCAGGCCCAAATAGCGCGTTGTGTGCGCCACTAACGCGCCGTCGCGTGAAAGGGAAATCAGGACATGTGGTTTTTGCCAGTTCTTCTTCCATGCCGAATTGAGCATAAGAAATCGAGAGTGCCAGGTCAGGGCGATCACGCCCCGGCCGCTATCGATAATCGGCGCTGCCAGGTCAGCCCGCTCTATTGTCCAGCGCGTGGTGTATTTGACCAATACCATATAGGCGGCCAGAAAAAATCCGAACATTTTTTGGATGGCGGAAGACCGCATGAAATGTTTGAACACGCCGGCCCTCCCTGTTAGTGTCATGCATGCGTCACCCACCCTAGGACTTATGGCTCTGAACCTCAACAATCCGTCTGACAGAAAACAGGCCCGCCGGGATCTTTATCTGGGGGATCATGGCTTCTTACGGACACATTTTCGCAATCGTCATGACCTGGGCGGTGGAATGTACCGCGAGAATCAACCCACACCCAAAAGAATTGATCAATGGGCGCGCGAAGGTATTCGGACGGTCATAAATTTGCGCGGGGAAAGTCCAAAAGGGTTTTATCTTCTGGAACGCGAAGCCTGTGAGCGTAACGGCATGACATTGATGAACTTCAAAATGTTTTCCCGCGATACTCATACGATTGCTAAATTGCAGGCGGTTCGGGATTTGTTTGATGTGATCGAGTATCCGGCGGTTATGCATTGCAAGTCCGGTGCAGACCGGACGGGGATTATGGGCGTCCTCTATCGACATTTTAAAATGGGCGATGACATCCACATTGCGCTTGAACAATTATCGCTCAAATATATGCATGTCCGTCATGGGAAGACCGGAATGCTGGACTTTTTTTTCGAAGACTATTTGGCTTATAATGCGGCAAAACCGATTGCGTTCATGGATTGGGTTGAAAATATCTATGACCCTGCTGATGTAAAAACGCGCTTTAAGAGCGGAAAAGTCGGCAGTCTGGTCACGGAGAGTATTCTGGGGAGAGAATAATGGGGTTTTATAACCGACATATCATGCCGCGTATGATCAATTGTGCTTGCGGAATGAAACCCATCCGAAAACAGCGCGAGAAGGTCGTGCCCAACGCCCATGGCGTGGTGCTTGAAATCGGTATCGGATCCGGACTTAATCTTCCCTATTATGATGTGAATAAAGTCAGCAAAATTATTGGCGTAGATCCGGACGATCATATTTGGAAGCGGGGCAAAAAACGGCGCGAAGCCTGCACTATTGATATAGAACGGATCGGTTTATCAGGCGAAGATATTCCGCTGGAGTCCGATTTGGCAGATTGTGTGGTTTGCACTTACACACTTTGCACCATTCCCGACCCGATCAAGGCCCTTCGCGAAATGCGCCGGATTTTAAAGCCCGGCGGCGAGATATTGTTTACCGAACACGGCAAAGCACCCGATGAAGAGATCTACCAAAAACAGCTCAAAATGGATGGTTGGTGGGGCAAGATTTCCGGCGGATGTCATACCGGCCGGGATATCCCGGATCTGTTCAAACAGGCCGGCCTGGAACTGTCATCACTGGATCAAATGTATGTACCGGGCCCAAAGACTTTGGGTTACAACTATTGGGGTGTGGCAACTTAGCCCCTATCCGGTTTGAAGGCTTTTCAGCCGAGCGTAAACGCCGCCCTTTTTGCGCGACAATGTTGCGTGGGTTCCCGATTCCGCGACTTTGCCTTTTTCTAAAACATAGATCCGGTCAGCTTTTTTGATGGTCGACAGACGGTGGGCAATGACGATCTGTGTTCGCCCTTGGCCGAGCGCTTCGAGCGCCGTTTGTATTTTTGTTTCCGACTCTGCATCCAGCGCCGATGTGGCTTCATCAAGCAAAAGAATGGGCGCATCGCGCAAAATGGCCCTGGCGATTGAAAGCCGCTGCTTTTGCCCGCCCGAAAGCGTGTCTCCATCTTCGCCAATCACGGTCTCAAACCCGTGAGGCAGGGCCGTGATGAAATCATAGGC
>CALJNJ010000029.1 GCA_937981945.1 uncultured Caulobacterales bacterium
ATGAACATAGAACGGTTTGGCGCTTTGACCCTCACCGATAAAGGCAAGGCCGTCCTGGAGGGGCGGGAAAACTACGCCTGTAAAGCCATTCAAACATCCCGTCCAAAGGCGCGAAAAAAAGCCAAACGCGAAATCGAAAGCGCCTTGTCTGAACGGGATCAGGATTTACTGGTACGCCTCAAGGCTAAAAGAACCGAACTGGCACGGGAACTCGGTAAACCGGCTTATGTGGTTTTCTCTGACGCAACTTTGATAGATATGGCTGCCAAACGTCCCGACACGGCGGACGCCATGCTGGAGGTCTCCGGTGTCGGCGCTGTTAAGTTTGAGCGCTTCGGCCCGGTGTTCTTAGATGTGATTGCCGCCGACTGAATTATCTGCGGCACTGATGCCCATAAAGGCACTCGCCGGTATCTTCACGGTAAACCGTAGAATGCCCCGGTTTTCCGCCGGGCAATGGTACGCCTTTGGCAATAATGAACTTCACACTATGCGCCCCGGCCAGACCGGCAGGAAATCTATTGATAGGCTTCACAACTCGGAAGGCGCCCCGTTCCATGGGCTCCAAATGACCGGATTCAACCAATTGTACAAGGCCGGCCTCTTGTGGATAGACATCATAGTCTTCAACAGGTGCCGGCGCGACAACTTTTGACTTGTCGATCATGATTAGTCCTTCCGGAGAAAAACGATATAAATCGAAACTTTTTTTGTTTAGATCGCGCTTTCGCGGAATCGGCTTATTATCAATATTGGACGGCACGTTCATCGCCGCAATAGTATAAGCGCTGAGAACTTTGTCGGGCTCGCGGTCCAAGAGGGTTTTTTGCTTGGCGAGAGCAAGGACTGAATTTGAATTTTCAGATCCGTAAAAATATCGCAGGCAGCCTTCGGGTAAAAAACTGACCTTATTTTTGGACAATCCGGTCACGCCAACACCCGGCCCGTTAATTCCGCGTCTTGGCGCTGTAACAAAGCGCCTGACGCGAGAGGTTTCGCCCTCAATGGACCAAATCATCGCTTCATAGGAACTTGCAATTATATAAAGCGGTTGTTTGCCCTTTTCGATATTAAGGCGCGCAACATCCGTATCATCGTCCATTCCGACCACCGAAACCGAAGACAAACCACTGCCCTCATAGCCCGACAAAAACACAACCAAATCGCTTTTCTGAGGGGCTTCAGGACGACACGATTTTGGCGGTTCCTGTGCTTTTCTAAGCGGTGGTTTTGGACGCGTTAACGGCGGCGCTTTATCCTCTTCGAAAAATTGATTCAGTCCTTCGGTCAATTCCTGCCGCGTAATTTTCGAATTCCGGTCCAGGTCAAAAACATTCAGATAGGAGGTGAAATCCTGACCACTAAAGCGACTGCGCGGCGCCGGGTTTTCCGCCGCAAACAGAAATATTTCGTCCAGTGACAAATGCTCATCCTCATCCAAATCCGCTTTGGAAAAATCGATATATTTACTTGATCCCGAAGCCCAATTTCGAATTTGCCCCGAATTTATGGTCAACATTTCGGTCGGAGATATTTGTCCATCCCCATTGAGATCAAGCTTGAGTAGCTGTGTCATAGCTTGCGCACGGGCTTCTGCTCTTTTTCCGTCATGATGGGTTTGCAAATCTTCCGCGTGAACCACGTCATCATTTGCTAAAGCATCAAATGATCGCCCAAAATTTTGTCTTGCAGATTTTGAATTTGCCCGCAGCTGAAGAGTTTCTGCTTCCGAGAATGACACGGGGAGAGGGTTTTCAGTCGCTTCAAAGACTTGTGGCTGAGAGCAACTGCTGGCGCTGAATGCCATTAATATGGCTGACAAAGTCATCCCGGTTTTGAATCCAATTTTCACGCCGACACCCCACAATTATTGAGCCCTACAATCACCGTAGACTTATGGTTTTGTCAAGACGGGCGATAACCTCGAACCGCCTTGCAGATCCTATCCTGGTCTGCCTCGGTCAAATAGGCATGCATGGGGAGCGCCGCGGCATAGTTTTTGACACGGTTTGTTTCCGTCAAACCGGACGAAACGACAGGATAACTCACATAAGCCGTTTGTTCGTGAACCGGCCTTGGGTAGTAGGCTGCGACCGGCAGTCCCTGTCCGCGAATATCGGCGAGAAATGCATCCCTGTTTTCAACCTCGATGGCATATTGGGCCCAACTTGAGCGGCATTTGTCTTTGACGTTTGGAACAGCTTTGATGTGATCACCCAACAGTGCTGCATATCGATCGGCGACTTTATTGCGAGCCTCCAGTTCATCCGGAAATATTTTCAGTTTTTCGATTAGGATTGCGGCCTGAATTGAATCCAGTCGGGAATTAAAACCAATTTTGTCGTGATCATAGCTTTCCGTGCCCCGGCCGTGAAAAGCCAGTGACCGAATTTTGCCTTCAAGGTCCTTTTTCCTCAGTAGGATGGCGCCCCCATCGCCGTAACAGCCCAAAGGCTTGGCAGGGAAAAAACTGGTTGTCGCAATGTCGGCAAATTCAATGGTGCTTTTGCCGTCAATACGGCAGCCGATAGACTGGGCATTATCCGATATCAGCGGAAGACCATATTTTTGCGTAATCTTGGTTAGGGCCGGATAATTGGCCGGGTGCCCGAACAGATCCACGGTTATCACGGCCGCCGGTTCGAGCCGTCCTTCATTGATCATATCTTCAATCGCGGTTTCCAAAGACCGGGCGCACATTGTGTAGCACCCGGGCTCAATATCCACAAAAACAGGCGTCGCGCCCGCCAGGACGATGGCTTCCGCCGTCGCCGTATAAGTGTAAGACGGGCAAAAAACGGCCTTTCCGCTCCCGATTTCCAAGGCGCGCAAGGCTAAAACAATGGCGTCCGTCCCATTGGCGCAGCCAATTACGGCGTCTGCGTTTTCAAATTCAGCCAGCGCGTTTTCAAAGGCCGTAACTTCAGGGCCCAATATAAATTGGCCGTGTTCCAATACGGTCGCAATCGCCGCATTAATCTCATCGGCAATGCGCAGGCGCTGCGATTTTAAGTCGATAAAGGGAACAGACATGGACAGCCTTTTGATTTTAAATTTCGACTACCGGAAGGACTGCCGCTCCGCCACGGCGATTTGCAGTCCGGAAACGAATGCTAACAGGAATTGATAAGGGGTTGAAATTTACCAAATTCCCCTTATGTTCCCCGCGCTTAAACGTAAAGGCGATATTTCGCCTCTGCGCAACATAAGGAATTACCATGCAAAAAGTCCCGATGACCGTTCAGGGCCACGCCGCTCTGGAAACGGAACTCAAGCATTTGAAAACGACCGAGCGTCCTGAGATCATTCAGGCCATTGCGGTCGCGCGTGAACACGGCGATTTATCAGAGAATGCCGAATACCATGCTGCCAAGGAAAAACAGGGCTTTATCGAAGGCCGGATCAAGGAATTGGAGAGCAAATTAGCGTTGGCACAAGTGATCGATGTATCCAAAATGAGCGGCGAGACCGTTAAATTTGGCGCGACGATTACCATTGTCAACGAAGATACGGACGAAGAATCCACCTATCAGATCGTTGGCGAAGACGAAGCCAGTGTCAAAGACGGTAAGATTTCCGTGACCTCGCCGATTGCGCGCGCCATGATTTCCAAAGAAGTCGGCGACGTGTTTGAAGTCATCGCGCCCGGCGGTTCCAAAGGATATGAGATTTTAAACGTCTCTTATAAGTAATATGGCTGCGCCGCTCACATGTTGGGTAATATCCGACGGGCGGCGCGGCATTGAAAATCAAGCTTTGGGACTTGCCGAAGCTCTGAGCGACAGACAAACGCTCAACATAACCCAACAAATTGTGACAAATGGCAAATTGTTCGGCCTCTTGCCGCCTTGGACACAATTTCGGCTTCGCAAATCACCGGATCGCTATTTTAAGCATGAGAGCGCACCGGACATGGCCATAGGATGCGGACGGGCGGCGATCGCGCCTCTACTGGCTTTAAAACGTCAGCATAAAGACAACATTTTCACGGTTTATGTGCAAAGCCCGCGCATGAACCCATATTATTTTGACGCTGTTATTGCGCCGGAACATGATCGTCTGACAGGGCCCAATGTATTTAACATGATCGGCTCGCCCAACCGTATTACCGAACAGGCGCTTGAAGCTGATAAAGACCTAATCGCAAAGCCAAAAGGCGAAACGGCGGCCTTTCTCATTGGCGGAACCTCAAAATCGCGGGCTTTAACCCCGGACATTCACAAACAACATCTGGAACTTATCAAAGCTCTGGCCGGTGACGGAATTCATGTTTTTGTCACCACATCTCGCCGAACGCCGTCTGATGTTGTTGCGGACTACAAAAAGCTGAACGGAGAAGCGGATTTCGTGACAGCCTATACCGGTGACGGTCCTAATCCCTATTTCGCCTATCTCAGGCACGCCGACCGAATTTTCGTCACCGAAGACAGTACAAATATGCTGACGGAAGCCTGCGCCACGGGCAAACCGGTGTTTCGCCTGCCAATGGCCGGGTCACCGGGCAAATTTCAGCAGCTCTACGACGCCCTTGAAAAAAGGTGCCGCGTCCGTCCGGCATTGGAATCGGATTTAACCTCACAATCTTACGCGCCTCTGGACGAAACAGGCCGAGCGGCTGACTTTATCCGGGATAAGTTTCACAAAATGGTGTGAGACCTTGCGCCCGCTTGCCGGCGCCCTTATTTTTACGTTCAGAATTTTACGAGAGAATCATGAGCACAACACACCACAAAGTAATGATTATCGGTTCAGGCCCTGCCGGATATACAGCGGCTGTTTACGCAGCCCGCGCCATGCTGGAGCCGGGCATGGTGGCCGGACTTCAGCCCGGCGGTCAATTGACCATCACCACGGAAGTTGAAAACTATCCCGGATTTCCGGAAATTATGGGCCCGGAACTTATGGATAAGTTTAAGGAACATGCCCTGAAATTCGGAACGTCATTTTACGAAGATGTCATCATCGACGTGGACTTTTCAAAGCGTCCCTTTGTCATGAACGGCGACAGCGGAACCGTTTACACGGCGGACTCTGTCATTATCGCAACAGGCGCCCAGGCAAAATGGCTGGGTATGCCGTCGGAAGAAAAGTTTAAAGGCTTTGGCGTTTCTGCCTGCGCCACTTGCGACGGATTTTTCTATCGCGGCAAAGAAGTTGTCGTTGTCGGCGGCGGGAATACGGCGGTCGAAGAAGCTCTGTTCCTGACCAAGTTCGCCTCAAAGGTCATTCTGGTTCATCGCCGCGATGAGCTCCGCGCTGAAAAGATTTTGCAAAAACGTCTGTTCGACAATGAGAAAGTTGAGATCCTTTGGGATACGACATTGGATGAAGTATTAGGCGATGACAATCCGCTCGGCGTAACCGGCGTGCGGCTCAAGAGCATGAAAACCGGCGAGACTTATGAGCGCGATGTCCACGGCGTCTTTATTGCCATCGGCCACAAACCGGCGACCGAGATTTTCAAAGGTCATGTCAAAATGAATGCCGGCGGCTATATTGAAACAGCTGCGGACAGCACAGCCACGGACATCCCGGGCGTCTTTGCGGCCGGTGACGTTTCCGATGAAGCCTATCGCCAAGCGGTCACGGCAGCCGGTCTCGGATGTATGGGCGCTTTGGAAGCCGAACGTTTTCTGGCCGAACATGGTGCCGACGCCAAGATCAGCTCGGCGGCCTGATGGACACACTGGATTGGGATAAGCTGAAGACCTTTCACGCAGCGGCTGAAACCGGGTCTCTGACAGCTGCCGCTGAAAAGCTGTCAATCTCTCAATCCGCCGTCAGCCGTCAGATCGCCGCTTTGGAAGATCGCTTAAATACGCCGTTGTTTCATCGGCACGCGCGCGGCCTGACCCTGACCGAGCAAGGCCATATACTTTATCGAACCGCCCATGAAATGGCGCACAAAGTTGCCTTGGCCCAAGCGCAAGTCATTGACAGCCGCGGTAAGCCGCAAGGCAAGCTGCGGGTATCGACGCCTATTTCATTGGGATCCAATTGGCTGATGTCGGTCTTGCCCGAGTTTAATCAAACTTATCCCGAGATCGATCTGCAAGTCATCTTGGAGGATGAAGAGCATGATTTATCAGCCATGGATGTGGATTGTGCTCTGCGTCCCTGGCCAACATCAACCGGTGACGTCATTGAACGCCGCCTCGGCACCATCTCTCAAAGCCTCTATGCGTCGGACATATATTTGGCCAAACACGGCGCCCCGTCATCGCTGGCGGATTTAGACAATCACAGAATTATTGCTTTTGGCGAGCTTATCCCAAGACGTCTTCATTCGACAAACTGGGTTTTAAAAGCCGGCCGTGAGGACGGTGAGCCGCGTAAGCCGGTCATGGAGGTCAATAATCTGCACGGAATCATGCGTGCCGCAGAGGCCGGACTGGGTATTGTCGGGATTCCCGATTATATGATTTCTCTGTCCAGACGCTTAGTACGGGTCTTACCGCAAGTTCGCGGCGAGCCGTTTGACGTCTATTTTGTTTACCCCAGCGAGCTGCGCGGATCGGTCAAAGCCAAGGTTTTTCGCGAGTTTTTACTCAGAGTTACCAAAAACTGGGAAAACTGAAAAATTAAGGCAGTTATGCATTAACGCATAGCTAAATTGCATGTCCGGCGCTTCCGCTGCGCCCGAAAACCTCTAAATAGGGTTCAACACAAGGCGGCTTCCTCCCCTTTTTTAGCCGCAGTGTTCGAACCGCATACGATTCCTCCCCGAATGTACTGCGAAGACTTTAACCGGATCCGGCTTTGCCGCGATCCGGTTTTTTCTTTTTATTAACCCTAAAAGCCTAGAAATTCCGTGTTTAACGATCGGGCGAATTATGACGGACGAGACAGGTCGGCAGGACCTCAATCCGGAAACAGCGAAAAACTATCTCGAGATGCTGGATACAGCGCTCGATTCAGGGGTCAGTATACTCGATGAAGATTTAAACTACCTCTATTTGAGCTCGTCCGTTTACCGCGAATTAGGGTTGTGCGAAGCTGATATCGGCCCCGGCGATAACTTGAAGAAAATGCACAAGCTCATGCTGGAGACCGGTCTTCTAAATGACGAGATCATTGCCAAAAACAGCTTAAGTGTTGAAGCCCAGGAAAAACGGGGCCCCGCATCCCGTTTTACAAAAATTATGTCCTTTACGGACGGACGGATCCAAAAATTAACCCGAACACATTTGCCCAATGGTCATACGGTTTCCGTTTCCGACAATATTTCGGAGCTTGTGGAAAAGGAGCGCTTGCTCGAACAAGTTTTGCTGATTGGCAAATCCGGTTATTGGGAAGTGGATTTTAGAACCAATAAATTGGTCGTCAGTGAAACAATGGCGCATCACTTTGGTGAGGACGCGATTAAGACGGCTAAGGAAAATGGCTTAAAAGGCATGGTTGGATTGGTCTTGAAAGAAGATCGGGCAATTGCCGTAAATGCAATTAAGAACGCTCTCCAAGGCGAGGCTAAATTAAATTACAAAGTCCGTTCCAAAAACAAACATGGTGAAATTTGCTGGAGCCAAAATTTCGGCGAAATTACATATAATGCCAAGGGCAAACCGTCAAAAATCAAAGTCTTCCTCAAAGATATTTCCGACGACGTGGAAACCTCTAATGAGTTGGAGCGCGCCAAGGATCAAGCCTTGGCCGCCTCCCAGGCTAAGTCAGAATTCCTGGCCAATATGAGCCATGAAATTCGAACGCCCATGAACGGTATTTTGGGGATGTCTGAATTATTGGCGAATTCCGAAATCAATGATCAGAACAAAGAACATGTCAACGTCATCTATAAATCGGCCAATGCGCTTTTAACGATCATCAATGACATTTTAGACTTCTCCAAGATTGAAGCCGGCGCCATGGAACTGGATCCCATGCCTTTCAATCTGAGAGAAATGATCAATGATGTGGTCTCCCTCATGGTTCAGCCCGCGCAAACCAAAGGCCTTGAGTTGATCGTCAATTATGACGAAGCGGCCCATAGCCATTTCGTGGCTGATGCCGGACGGATCAGACAAATCCTGACCAATCTTTTGAACAATGCCATTAAGTTTACGGAAACCGGGCACATTCTGGTTGAAGTCACGGTCAGCGGCGCTCGGGAAACCTCCGGCATTGTCAATATTTCGGTGAAAGATACCGGGATTGGCATTGAGCCGGATAAGCTCGACACGATTTTCGAAAACTTCACCCAGGCAGATAACTCCACGACCCGTCTTTATGGCGGTACGGGATTGGGATTATCCATTTCCAAAAAACTGATCGAAATGATGAATGGTCGTGTCAACGTTCAGTCGGTTCTTGGAAAAGGCTCGGTGTTTCAGATTACCCTACCGCTTCCGCTGGATCAAAATGCCAAACTTGAGGCCTATGACAATACGATTTTGAAGGGCAAAAACGTCTTGATCGTCGACGATATTGAACTGAATTGCGACATTCTGAAACGCCGATTGGAAAATTGGGAAATGAGCGCCGTCACTGCCACAGACGCGGTGGACGCGCTGACGCTTTTGAAATCAGATATCTCAAACGACCAAGAATTTGATCTCATTATTTCTGACTATTTGATGCCGGGCCTCAACGGAATTGAATTTGCCCGCATGATTAAAAGCAGCGCAAAATATCCCGACACACCCCTGATCATCCTGTCTTCCTGTGATCGGCCCGGGTCCGCCGCAGAGCTCAAAGAAAACAATGTGGAAAAGTTTTTGATGAAACCGGCGCGTGAAAGCACATTGTTTGACGCCATGGTCAAAGTCTTGTCGTCCGGGAAGTCTTCATCGGGACCAACAGAAACCGACGATATTGAAATCTCGACGGATTCTAAAAATTGTAAGACCCGCATCTTGGTTGCCGAGGACTTCGCTCTCAATCAAGATGTTATCAGACTCATGCTGGCGGACACGAATTACGAAGCTGAGTTTGCCTCCAACGGCAAAGAAGCTCTCGAGAAATACATCAAAGCTGATGGCAATTACCCGGTGATCCTTATGGATATTTCCATGCCCGAAATGGACGGCTTTCAGGCCACATCTCATATCAGAGAATTTGAGACCGCCAACGGGATCAGTCATCGTCCGATTATTGCACTGACCGGGCATGCCCTTAAACATGATCGGGAAAAATGCCTAAATGCAGGTATGGATGATTATCTGCCGAAACCCGTACGCCAAGAAAACTTGGTCAGTAAACTGGAACAATGGATCACCCATTCTGAACGGGGCGGCGAAGGCGGCGTTTTAAAAGCCGGCTAAACGAAATCGCAAATGCGGTCAGCCGCATCTCTTAAAACATCT
>CALJNJ010000030.1 GCA_937981945.1 uncultured Caulobacterales bacterium
GCGGTGCCGATATTTCCCTTATCAAGTTCCAGCTCAGAGGCCCGAAGAAGCGATAGCCCGGCATATCCCGGAGGTGCTTCCTGTGATAAATCGATATAAGACTGAATGCCTTTATCAGCGTCTTCGCGGCCCATATCCGTAGCCGTCAGATAAGCGTAAGACATGCTTTCCGCTACTTTGGCGTCCTGAACTTTTTTCCATTCGAAATATGCCGTTGCCAAAATCACAGCCGCAATCACACCCAAGGCAAAGGGTCCGTATTTCTTAAGCCAGCGATTATAATCGTCCTTGCGAAGTTCTTCCTGAACTTCACTGATAAAGTCGACCACGTGTTATCCTTTTTATACTACCGAAAGACTCGGTGAATTTCGGCGCAAACTATAGTTCATTGCCCGGAACCGCAACACCTAACCCCACGACAAAACAGCAAGATTTCCGATATTTAAGAAAACTTATAAGTGTTGGTTTCGCCCGGGAATTTTCGCGATTTAACCTCTTTTGCATAAGACGCAACCGCTTCTTCGATTATATCCTGCATCGCGGCGTATTTTTTTACGAATTTAGGCACGCGGCTGAATAATCCCAGCATGTCCGGAGTCACCAAAATCTGACCGTCACATCCGGCAGACGCCCCTATTCCGATCGTCGGAATATCGACCGCTTTTGTAACTTTGTCAGCCAATTCCGCCGATACGCCCTCGACGACCACGGCAAATGACCCTGCTTTGGCAGCGGCAATGGCATTTTCAACGATTTCATCTGCAACTTTTTGCGAACGCCCGCGCGCTCTAAATCCTCCGAGCACATTCATGGATTGAGGCCGCAGCCCCACATGGCTCATAACCGGAATACCGCGTTCGACCAAATAGGCGATGGTTTCAGCCGCGTAAGACCCGCTTTCTATTTTCACGGCTTGGCAACCGGTTTCCTGCATGACCCTGGCGGCATTTCTGAACGCTGTTTCTGGACTGTCTTCATAGGAACCGAAGGGCAAATCAACGACGACCAATGCTTTGTCAGACCCGCGCATTACCGCTTGGCCGTGCATAATCATCATTTCAAGGGAAACACCAACAGTGGTGGTTAACCCATGAACCACCATGCCGACACTGTCGCCTACCAAAATCAAATCACAATGATCATCCAAAATGGCGGCTGTTGGTGCGTCATAGGCCGTTAGGCATACGATCGGGTCTGCGCCTTTACGCGCCGTGATTTGCGGGGCGGTCATCCGGCCTGCGAATTTTTGAGCTGACATGAATACCTCTTTTGGCGCTTGAAGACTTAACATAGGGGCTAAACCCCTTAAAATTAAGGTCAAATTTATAAGTCAGCCAAATTTTCTACAGGCAGCGCAAATACGGTTTCGGAGCCTGACCGAATAAAATCCAATTGGGCAGCTGATTGCGGGAGGATGGCTTTGGCATGATACCGCGCCAAATTCATCATATTGGGGGCTAACGGGTCGCCCGCTTTTTCACCATTGGCCGCCGCTTTGATTAATAAACCGCCCGAGACCACGTCACCGGCCAAACGCAAATAATTAGTAGCGACCGTTAGCACGTCAGCCTCATCTGACTTCAGAATTATATCCGTCGCTTCTTTCAGGGTTTTAATTCCGGCGTTTAAAGCCGCGGAGAGATCTTTCGGTGCCATATTGCTGATGTCTGTCAGATCATCGATCAGAGCGTTCATGCCCAGACCTCCGTCGCGTCTGAGTTTCCGACCGACCAAATCCATGGCCTGAATACCGTTCGTGCCCTCATAAATCGGCGCAATGCGAGCATCTCTGTAATGCTGAGCGGCCCCGGTTTCTTCGATATAGCCCATACCGCCGTGGATTTGGATGCCCGAAGATGCCGCCTCAACACCCAAATCAGAGCCGTAAGCTTTGGCAATTGGTGTCAAAAGGGTCTCACGAATATGCGCTGCTTTCCTTTTGTCTTTATCAGAATGGGACAATGCCAAATCGGAAGCCGCCGCCGTTGCCATACAAATGGCACGCGCGCCCATTAACCTGGTTTTTGTTTCCATCAACATCCGGCGAACGTCAGGATGGCCAATAATGGCCGCGCCGGGCTCACCATTAATAACACGGCCCTGAACCCGGTCTTTGGAAAAGGATAACGCGGCCTGATAGGCCCGTTCGCCAATTGCGACACCTTGTACCCCGACAAACAGACGAGCCTCATTCATCATGGTGAACATGCAGGCCAGTCCCCGGTTTTCCTCTCCGATAAGCCAGCCCTTTGCGCCTGAAAACTCCATGACGCATGTCGGACTGCCGTGGATACCGATTTTATGTTCGAGACTAATCGCTTTGAAACTATTGCGCGCGCCCAGGCTTCCGTCTGCATTGACTTCATATTTCGGGCACAAGAACAAAGAAATACCTTTGGACCCGGCCGGCGCGTCCGGCAATCTGGCCAAAACCAAATGCACGATATTGTCGGCGCAATCAAGATCGCCCCAAGTAATAAATATTTTTTGCCCGGTGATCGCATAAGTCCCATCAGCATTAAGTTCGGCTTTTGTACGAACCGGCCCCAGATCCGAACCGGCTTGCGGTTCAGTCAAATCCATAGCCCCGCTCCACTCGCCCGTGACCATTTTCGGCAAATAAGTAGCTTTCAGTTCATCAGATGCGTGAGCGTCTATGGCTTTAGCAGCGCTCGACGTCAGCATGGGACAGAGCCCAAAGGCCATGTTTGACGCGTAAATCATTTCATTGACGGCGACGCTCACAAGAGTCGGTAAGCCCGCCCCGCCGATTTTTTCGGGCGCAGACAATGACAACCAACCGGACTCCACAAACGCTTCATAGGCTTCCTTAAATCCCGGTGATGCAATTACGTCATCTCCGTCAAGCTTCGCCGGATTAAGGTCTCCAGCCTGATTGATCGGCGCCAATATATCTTCTGAAAAAGAAGCAGCGCCCGCCAAAATATCTGATACCAATTCCAAATTTGTATCTGCAAAATTGTCCTGCGAGATCACAACCTCAAGATCTGCCGCATGATTGAGCAGGTATTGCATAGCTTTGACAGGTGCTGAAAAGGTCATAATTGGCTCCGAATTCGGACGTTAACTAGGAAACTGCCTGCCGGCTTGCCATTAGTCAATTTAGCGCAGCCACATAACCGGACACAAAAAAACGCGCCCCGAAAGAGCGCGTTTTCAAACTTTAATGGAACAGTTTACTTTTTAAGCATGCCGAGGACAGCAGTTAAGATACCGACGCCTACGCCGCCTGAAGCAACGTTAGACAAAATTGCGCCGGCGTCCAAGCCTGCACCTGCAGTCGGATCGGCTGCGCCGAACCCAAGCTTCTGGCCGACAAACGACAAAAGCGCTCCGCCAACAATACCTGTCAGGCTGCGTCCGCCCATGCCCATGCTGGACTTCATCAGTCCGCCTGCAACGTTTCCGCCCAGGGCACCACTGCCGAGACCAATCAGTAAAGGTAATAGATTTTCCATTAATAACTCCCCAAAATTAGCGCCTTAACGGCGCGAAAATGCCCTCCATGGGCATTTATGACGTGTAACCTGCCTCTATTCAAAGGCTGAATCAAGCCTTAATTCGGGTTTTTTGAACCTGGATAATCTTGTTGAGAGGTCATTTAAATTATTGATTTTATTATTTTTTATTACAGTTTATTTGCGACGGCCATGCCTTGAGCCTTTGTCAAACACTGAAAATTCACTTAAAAACAGTCCGGAGCTCCTGTCGAATAAGAAGTTTTTGACATTCTCCGTTTAAATGCCCACATATCCCGCAGCAGGAGTAAACGTGGACATAAAGAAGATATCATTTCATGCCAGTGATCGCCGGGAGGCCAAAGATGCTAAGCGCAGCTTGGTCAAAAAATACGGCAATCATGACGCAGCCGACGCAGATGTGATTGTGGCCCTCGGAGGGGATGGCTTTATGCTGCATATGCTGCGCCGTTATCGCCCGCTTCTGACCCGAGGCCTGCCTGTTTATGGTATGAACAAGGGCACAATCGGTTTCTTGATGAACGAATATGATGAAGACGATTTGCCGGAATTAATTGGCTCGGCCAAAGAAGCGCAAGTTTCGCCTCTTAAAATGCTGGCCGAAGCTGCCGGCGGGATATTTGAAGAATTGGCATTTAATGAGGCCTCTCTTTTTCGGCAAACCCGTCAGGCAGCCCATATCAAAATAAGCGTGGACGGACGTGTTCGTCTCGACCGCTTGATTGCAGATGGGGTTTTATTGGCAACCCCGGCCGGTTCTACTGCCTATAATTTGTCCGCTCACGGCCCTGTCATACCGCTGGGCGCCGATATATTGGCGCTGACGCCCATCAGCGCTTTTCGGCCCAGGCGTTGGCGCGGCGCGCTTTTAAATTCCAAAGCGAAAGTCGTATTTGAAAACCTGGACCCCGAAAAAAGACCCCTCAGCGCGACGGCTGACAGCCAAGAAATCAGAAACGTGACAAAAGTCAGCGTTGAGCGTGATGAGACCACATCGCTGACGCTTTTATTTAATGCTGATCATGCCTTGGATGAAAAAATTCTGCGGGAACAATTCGCGACCTAAGCAGCTTGGGCGTTCTCTGCGGCATCAAGACGGTCCATCAACCAATCTTTATCATGCTCAGGAATTTGAAACGGCAATGTCAAAGTCCTTTGTAGCATGAGCGTTTGAAAATACTCCGCGTCATATTCGATACCGGATATAACCAAATCTCGATAAATGGCGCAGGACGCCCGGATGATACGGGTATGCAAATCACTGAGACCGGCTTGCTCGCAAAGAGATTTAAGGCCGATTGGCCCTGTATCAAATAACATAAGCTCTGATTTATTAGAGCTGATACCCGCCATAGCCGCTAATCCGTGTTTTAGAACGGCCATTCGCCCAAGACCCGCCGCCCTGATTAACACAGACGGTGTTAAACGATCATTTTGGAGCAAATGAAGACTGAATTCACGCAGTTCGCGCTCAGTTTTTTCTTCTCCGGTCAGTTCAAGCGTGGCTCTTTCGCGTGCGCCCGATGCAATATCCGCCGATGTCTTGGCGCTGATATTATGATCCCGATTAAGGATGACAGCCGCCTCTTCGGAAACTTGAGTTATCAGTTTTTCCATGACGGAAGCCGGCAGATCCCGGCGCGTGATCATGGCTTCCCGGATTAAATCATCATCATGATAGAAATCCAAAATTTCATTGGCAATTTCTTCGTCGATAATAGCGCCGTCATTGGCGGCTACTTCGGCGATTGCCCGGCTGTCCCCATACCGGATTATCTCTTTGACAATACTGCCGCTCACTGACGGGCGCTTGGCAACCGCCATAACTTTTGTAGCAGCTTGAGATCTTAGGACCTTAATCAGGTCTTCGTCCGTCAAAACAGGTGAGTTTTCCAAAATCGGAATAGCAATATTGTCAACATCTTTGGCCAGTCTGAGTGCAACGATACGGGGCAAATCAGAATAATTTTTGAGAGTCACAGCAAGCGCCCGCCGTACCATATCCACTGCGTCTTTGGACATAAACTTCAGCAAGTCATTGGCAAGAGCTTTTTCATTGTCAGACAAGGCAGAATTTCGCACAACACGACAGATGCGCTGTGCAGCGTTTGCGCGTTTTTCAGCGTTAGGATGACGGACCAAAATCCGGACGTCATCTTCGCTCAAATGTTCAAATGCGGCTTCGCCCATGCTTACCTCCGGCAGAATAAATAAGGCCTTAGGGTAAACGGTCACTTAATTTTTCGAAAACCAATCATTAATTGCCTGTTCAGCCGGATCGTGTTAACCATTTCCCAATTGGGGGAATTGTGAAAACAAATTCTGAAAAAGCACTGCTGAATAAAACTGTTTTGCTCGAAAATTTCGAACGCAAAAGAGTTGTGAAAATTCGCAAAGTTGACATTAAGCCCGTCGAAGACGATGACGACGGCCTGACAATTCCCGATTACCGGAAAACACTCGCAAAAATTTGAAAATGGTACCGCCTCTTGGTCTCGAACCAAGGACCTCCGGTTCCACAAACCGGCGCTCTAACCAACTGAGCTAAGGCGGCACATACAATTACGCGCCGGTACATAGATGAACCGACGCGTAGCTTCAAGCTGATAATTGCTTAGATTAGGTGTTTTTCGGAACTTCGATGGATTCCCAACCTTGGCTGCCTAGTTTTTCCTGATATTTGATGTAATTATACAAATCACGCGCCCTTTTTGACGGATCAGGGTGTGTTGACAGGAATTGCGGTGTGCGGCTGGCCCGCTCCTCACCCATTTTTTCCCATAATTTTACGGACTGATACGGATCATACCCGGCCTTATACATATATTTCGCGCCCAGCAGATCTGATTCAGATTCGTGCTTGCGAGAGAACGGTAAGGTCACGCCAACTGCAAGGCCCATACCCAAACCGGCTTGGATTAGCTGAGTTTGGCGCTGAGCTTTTCGCTGACATTCATAGTATTCACGCTGCGTTCTGACTTTTGTGCGGTCTTTACATTGCTTGGCGATCTGAGACCCGGCCAGAATAACACCGCCTACCTGCACCAATTGAGTGAACATTTGCTGGCTGAAGCGTTCGCGGGCATGTCTGCCGGTCACATGGCCGACTTCGTGGCCCATGACGGCCGCGATTTGATCATCATTATCGGCAAAATCCATCATACCTTTGAAAAAGCCAACGCGATTACCGGGCAAAACAAAGGCGTTTTTAGAATCTTTTTCAAAAACCGCATAATCCCAGCTTTCACCTGTTTTGTTGGCGCCGCGGGCAATCCGTGATCCGATATTGCGCAGACGCGTTGTATAACGCGGGTCGGTTGTTGTCGGCATTTTTTGCTTTGTATCCGCCCAACTGGCTGTCGCCATGCTGGATAATTGAGCTTCTGATACCAGGCCGACCAATTGCTTACGGCCTGTTTCGGGATTGGTTGAACAGCCTGCCAACGCAGGACCTGCCGTTACCATGGCACCACCTGCCGCTAAACCCTGAAGCATTTTTCGACGATCAGGCTGATCCGCAGAGTGGTCATGGCCACAGCCCGCTAAGTCGTGATCGTGATCATAATGATGAGTGCACATAGGAATCCTCCGTTTATTCCAAAAGAAATATACGACAATTTCAACAAAAGAACAGGGGCCGGTGCAGTGAAATTTCTGTGATTAACAGTAGTTTCATTGGGAATTCAGGTAGATTCCGGCTATAATGACCGTGGCTGAGATAATTTCAGAATCAAGGATCAGACCGATGAAAAAATTTATTTTTGGAATAGTTGGACTTTTTCTGCTCTTGCTGATTGCAGCTGTCGTCATTCCGTTTTTAGTGCCCCAAGAGGTTTACAAATCAGCCATTGAGGAGCGGCTCACCGCGGAACTCGACCGCAAGGTCCTCATAGACGGGGATATATCGGTTTCGCCTTTCCCGGTTTTAAAAGCAAAAGCGGGCCGAGTGACAATTGAGAACCCTGAAGGCTTTTCCGGCGACTATTTCGCCGCCATGAATGCCATGGATACGCGCGTAAAACTTATGCCCTTGCTCTCAAAACGGGTTGAGATCGCGGCGTTTACATTGGTGGATCCTGAAATTCAGCTTGAAAAGCTGAAAGACGGATCTGTTAACTGGGCTTTTGGCGATGACAAAGCGCCGGCTGAACCGGCCGAAACCGGGCCGTTCAAACGTGACGGGCGATATGCAGATTTGGACCCGTCTATCGGGAAGTTCACATTGCAGAACGGAACCATTTCTTATCGCGATGATGCCACAGGCAATAATCATCTCCTCAGCGACGTTGATGTGACGTTTGAGATGCCAAGCCTAAACAAGCCTGTGTCAATCGACGGAGATTTGATCGCCAATGGTATTTCTATGGATATGGACCTGACCGTTGACACACCCCGCAGCTTTCTTGACGGGAAGAAGACCCCTGTCGACATTAATCTTCAGACTGACTTTGGGGATTTGAAAGCCAAAGGTTATTTTAAAGAAAGCCAAGATATTTTGTTCAATCTGGATGTGGGCAGCACGATCAGAGACCTCTTGCCCATCACCGATTATCTGCCGGACAATTTGCCGATAAAGGGCGTGATCAGCACCATCGATTTCTCGGGGAATTATGACTTTGACGGTAAGACTGTCATCGCAAAAGGTGCCGATATTTCGGTAACAGGACCCGAAATCACGTCGAAATTCAAAGGCGATGCGACTCTATCGGACAAGCCGGTCGCCTCGGGTAATCTTGAACTGGTTCTGTCTAATATCCCTGAACTTGCGCGAAAAACCGGTCAAACTTTGCCGGCGGCAGATCTTCTGACCTCAGCCAGTATCAATACGAATCTCAAAGCGGCAGGTACCGGATTTACAGCCGAAAACTTATCGGCAGTTCTAAAAGGAGACGGTCTGGACACCACGTTTAACGGCGCAGGATCGTTTGACGGTAAGCCTGCCGCCTCCGGCAATTTTACAGCCAATATTGCATCAGTGCCTAATTTGGTCCGCGCCTTAAATCTCGACGCCCCGCAAGCGGCGGCGCTCGGGAATGCCAAAGCTTCAGGAACTCTGACCTTGGATGGCAGCAATGTAACCATGGACATTAAAGAAAGCCGCACAGAGGGCCCCAATATTAACGCCGGATATCGCGGTCAGTTGATGAAAACGGGCGATGCTATTTCCTTGGCCGGTACATTTGACAGCTTGGTCCCGTCTGTTCCTGACCTGGCCAAAGCAGCGCAAACGGAATTGCCGTATGCGCAGGCTCTGGAAACCGTGAAGACTACCGGCGCGATTTCAGGAAGCCCCGGCGATTTGAAGATTTCTGATTTGGATGTTGAACTTTCCGGTGGTCAAGTCGCGGGCCGATTTACGGGAAATGCTGAATTAGGTGAAACCGTGAACTTAAGCGGTGCTTTTGATAGTTTAGTGCCCTCTTTGCCGGCACTGGCAACGGCAGCGGGACAGGAACTCCCTTACTCAGCCTCAATCGAGACCGTCAAAGCAAAAGGTAATATTTCAGGCAACCCCGGAAATTTGCAAGTATCCGATATGGATATTCAACTGAGCGGCGGACAGGTCAAC
>CALJNJ010000031.1 GCA_937981945.1 uncultured Caulobacterales bacterium
AAGGGTTGGAGGTTAGCCCGACTTGATCGGCGATGGTCTGAATCGGCAATGTTGCATTGCTTTGCAATAATCTAATAATATTGCGATCTATATCATCATATTCCATTAAAATACGATATATATAATATTCGTGCTAATCAAGATAAAATTGTGGGGTCAATTTGGGATAAGGTTACAAGACAAACTTTGTAGAGTTCGAACAAATCTATTTTGGAGACAACCGTGAAAGCCTTTAAAGAGCACCCCAATTCCGTCGGCGAAACCTATTTCCAGCATATGGCAACATCATTTGGTTTCGGCGCGCGAATGCTGGTTGCAGGTACAGGTTGCTTGCTCCACGGCATTTTTCCCTTTATTTGCACGAGCACGGGGAGCCAAACGATTACGACATTGCACGGAAAAATGGTGACACACAGAGACAAACGCAATTGTGAAGACGCGGTCAGAGATTGGGCCCGCGAAAGCTAATGGCTCTAACCACCCCCACCGAAAGCGCTGTGGGTGAGGCGCCCAATTCAAACTTTTTACCGGGACTATTACTTTGCGGATTGATTGCTGCGGCGGCCTTTTTAATGGAAGCCGTCATTGGCGGTCCGGTCATGGTTTATGCTTTGGTGATTGGTGTTTTGTGCCATCGGCCGATTTTAAAATCAGAACAAGGCGCCGTCTTTGTTCCCGGCATTGATTTTACAACTGATAAAATTCTGAAAATAGCCGTTGCCCTTTTAGGTGTTCGCATAACAATGGTTGATGTGGCGTCTTTAGGTTGGCCTGTCGTGGCATTGGTCGTTGCTTGCGTCAGCGCGACACTGATCATCGGAACTTTACTGGGCCGGGCTTTCGGGCTGAAAACGCCGCAAGCCCTTCTATCCGCCGGCGCGGTCGGGATCTGCGGAACGTCAGCGGCGCTCGCAATAGCGGCCGTATTGCCCAAATCAAAAGACATTGAATGCCACACGATCATGACGGTCATCGGCATTACCTTGTTAAGCACTATTGCGATGGTGGCATTTCCTGCGATCACAAAATTAGCCGGGATGACGGATTATGACAGCGGATTGTTTTTCGGAGCAACCATTCATAATGTGGCGCAAGCCATAGGCGCCGGTTTCATAATTTCACCAGATGCGGCTGATACGGCGACGATTGTAAAGTTAATGCGCGTTGCCATGTTGGTGCCCATAATATTCGCTTTGTCATGGAGTTTTCGAGCCTCGTCGGGTGAAGCGACCGGATCCAAATCTCAAATTTTTCCGTTCTTTCTGCTCGCCTTTATCGGGATCGTGCTGGTCAACAGCTTCATCGGATTGCCGGAAGCGCTGACCAGTGTGCTTAGCCAAACGTCTTATATTGCACTCGTCGCCGTAGTCGCAGCCTTGGGCGTTAAAACTGCCGTTAAAGATATTACCGAATTAGGACCCGTCCCGGCGGCCGTCTTAGTTTTGCAAACTCTGTTACTGGCCGTTGTCGCTGCGATCGGTATTTGGTTTCTGTAGCCAATAATCCCATTGAGAGCTTGCAGCTTTTCTAAAATTATGTATGAAGCCGTCCACAGCTTTACGAAGCAGTGATCAAGGCCGCGGTAGCTCAGTGGTAGAGCGCATCATTGGTAATGATGAGGTCGGGAGTTCAATTCTCCCTCGCGGCACCATTTTCAAAGTTTAGTGACGCTGTCAGGCAGATTGGCTCTGATGACGTCGGCCATTTTTTCAATAAGTTGAAGGCGCGGATAGCTTTTGCGGAACGTCAGATAAATGCGGCGATAGGCTTTCTTATCATCGAGCTTCTCCGCAATCACGACGGAGTGTTTTGTCGGCCCGTCCTGCATGGCCATGGCGGGCACTAATGTAATCCCTTGTTCTGCGGCGACCATATTGACCAGAGTTGCCAGGCTGGTGGCTTGGATGGGGCGGCCCTCGGGCGCGCTGCTCAGCTTACAGACATCCATAGCCTGATCGCGAAAGCAGTGACCGTCGGTCAAAAGAAGAAGCTCATCAACCGGCAAGTCTTTGGTTTTAATGCCGCGAATGGTTCTCAGCGAATGTCCTTTGGGGAAGATAACCCAAAACGGTTCGTCATAAAGCCGAATAGAGTCCAATTTTGGATGTTCCGGCGGCGTCGCCAGAATGGCCGCATCCGTCTGCCCGTTTAAAAGCGCTTGATTGAGCCGTTCCGTAATATCTTCCTGAAAGCGCATTTTCAGCCCGGGCAGAGCGTCGCGGCTTTGCCTGACAAAATGGGGGATGAGATAGGGCGCGATGGTCGGGATGGCCCCGATTTTAAATTGCCCCGACAGAGGATCGCGGACGCTCTCTGCCGTCAAACGTATATTGTCCACCACATTCAGGGCTTCATCGGCCAAAGGCACGATTTGCCGTCCGATTTCCGTGAGGCGAACCGAGCGATTGTCGCGCTCAAACAATTTTACGCCCAATTCGTCCTCAACTTTTTTAATCCGGCCGGAGAGCGCAGGTTGACTGACATTGCAAGCCTTGGCAGCTTTACCGAAATGGGTGGTGCGTGCGACGGCGCGGATATATTCCAAGTCTCTTATGTTCATAGGTACAGGTTATCATAACGATAGAAACAATCAATTATACAAATGATCAAATCTGCCTTAGATTGTTTTTAAATCGGGCATAACGATCATAACAAACCCCGACATCCACACAGAGTTTATTCGGAAATTTCAGGAGATTCACATGAATGATATGACAGTTGATACCAAAGGCAAATGCCCGGTCATGCACGGCGGCGGCGGAATGAAGGGTTCAGCGGGCGGCGGAACATCCAATCGCGATTGGTGGCCCAATCAGATCAATCTGAAAGTTCTGGCCCAAAATTCATCTCTGACCGATCCTATGGATTCCGGTTTCAGCTATGCCGAAGCGTTCAAAGGCCTCGATTATAAAGCGCTGAAGAAAGATCTGGCTGACTTGATGACGGATTCTCAAGATTGGTGGCCGGCTGATTATGGTCACTACGGACCGTTTTTCATTCGAATGACCTGGCACGCTGCCGGTACATACCGGATACATGACGGCCGCGGCGGCGGCGGTACGGGTCAGCAGCGCTTTGCACCGCTCAACAGCTGGCCTGATAACGGGAATCTCGACAAAGCCCGGCGTTTGCTCTGGCCGATCAAGCAAAAATACGGCCGCAAAATCTCCTGGGCGGACTTGCTGATCCTGACAGGTAACGTGGCGCTTGAAACCATGGGTTTTAAAACCTTTGGATTTGCCGGCGGCCGTGCTGACGTTTGGGAGCCGGAAGACGATGTAAACTGGGGC
>CALJNJ010000032.1 GCA_937981945.1 uncultured Caulobacterales bacterium
ACCCCAATCCTCTTGAACGAGTTTCCAGTTCAAAGATTTGTTGATGGGTTTCCCCAGGGCGTCCAATGCTATAAATTTAAAACTGACGGGTTCACCGCTTGGCAGGCTGTTCCCCTCAAAATTTTGAGCAATCCCAACATAATTCTTTTCTGAGCGTAGCTGTATACGCGTGGATGTCTTCAAAAACCGTCCCCCAGGCTCTGCAACGCCTGTGACAATCTCAGCGCGCAAAGGATAAATAGATTCAGGCGGGTTAGTTTTGTAATCAAAACGGAATTCGGCGACCCCGGACCCGTCTGTAATTGCCGTCCCTAACTCAACGAATCTTTCTCTAAATCGCGGTGAAGCGGGACCAAAGGAGAAGCCGACATAATCAGGGAATGGATTAGGATCGAGGCGAATTCGGGCTTCTGCTTCAGCCGTCAGGGCGGTTCCAGGTGCGCCGTAAAGAAATTGTGCGTCAACCGAAATATCTCGAGTTTCGCCTTTTAATATGGGTTTATCGTCGGCCTTCATTGTGAGACGAAGTTTTTGCGGAACAAAATCCTCAACCGAAAATCCAACATTGCGTGTATAGCGTGTTCCGTCTGCCTTAATAGATAAACGCCAATTCCCGCGCTGGGCCGAGGAAGGAATTTCATAATCCCAATTGAAAACGCCATTGCGAATATCGTCACCTTCTATACGCTTCGTCTCGATAATGACGCCATTGGGCCGGTGTATATTTAAAGTAAGTGGATAATTTGATTGAGCACGAGCAAGGCGATCTCTAACCATGACTGTAAAATGAGCGGTTTCACCGGGACGATAAACGCCGCGTTCTGCAAAACCATATACATCGACATCACCGTCAACATTTCTCCCGGACGTGTCTTGCCCATATAATGCTGTCGACGCGCGGGTGAGATCCAGGAGCGCAAAATCTTGTTGCTTGCCATAAGCTAAGATCATTTTTGCTCGCATTGATCCTGTTCCCTTTAAGAGGGCCGGCGGGAAAAACACATGTCCGGTCCGGTCAGTTTTTTCGGTCGCTAAAATTTCGTTATTTTCAGCGACTAAAACGACATCCATACCCGGTTGCAGTTTTGCCGTATCGATAGAACGCACCGTAACATTAACGCCGTTTTTCCCTCGATACGCTGTAATCGCGAGGTCCGTCACCACAACCCAGCGCCAAGCTCGTGCAACTCGATCTTCATTGGGTTCATGATCACGCACAATTTCAACAATATAAGCGCCCGGCTCCAACTCACCTACCATGTCTTTAAGCGGTAAAACCGTGGTTACATTTTCATTTTTCACAGAGTCGACATCTACCTCACCGCTCCAAATATTGGTTCGAATTTGAGTGGCGGCATTGCGCCCCTGATATCCGTAACGACCTTCTTGAATTGTTTCGCCAACGACAGGCGCGCGCCGCGCTATCATTCGGTCTGACACGCGAGAAACGTCGACTTTCAACTTGTCAACATTGACAGTTTCTACCGCGAGCCCTTGGGCTCCAATACGAGGTAAAATAATACCTTTTCCGACAAATCCAACGAATTGAGGTTTATCGCCGAAAGATATAGTTTCGGTTATATCCGATTTAAGTCGTCGATCCTCAATCCCGGGCAGTCCTCTTTTGATGACAACTTCATAATCTTTGGCGTAGTTAAAACCCGAAATACACAAATCATTTCCAGAGACGGTTTGAGCAAATTTGAAAGTAGGCTTAATCTCTATGTAATCTCGAATTTCTAGATTATCGTCTTCATTTATGGGCTGACGGAACGCAAAACAAACTTTGGCATTTCGGCCACGGTCATCGATTTCTTGACCGACATATTCTAGTGCCCGTTCAGCCTGAGCGATAGGCTCCGGGATTTGTGATGGAGGTTCTGAGGCCTTTTCTTCTTCATTGGAACGAGCGGCTTCAACAGGACCCTGTTCTTGACCGGATTGACGGCGCGGTTGTTCCGGCCTGGGTTCAACACGGATATCTCTTGGAGCCGTTACGGAAGTTTTATATTCAGAAGTCGATTCTGACGTGTGAGTTTGGGTTTCATTTGTTTCGTAATTATACCCGACCCACCAGGCGGCAATGAATAAAACTGGAATAAGAACGGCCCACAACCAAGACTTCTGCATAAGTGATTCCCCATATTAGGATTTCACTTACTATGTCACAAAGCTCGTGGCTAAACTATGCCCGGATCTGGGAAAGAATAAGGCAGGCTATTCCCACTCAATGGTTCCGGGCGGTTTTGAAGTCACGTCATAGACAACGCGGTTGACCCCGCGGCATTCATTGATGATGCGCGTGGCCGTCTCTGAAAGGAACTCGTGGCTGTAAGGGTAATAATCCGCCGTCATGCCGTCGGTTGAGGTTACTGCCCGCAACGCCAAGACATAGTCATATGTCCGCCCGTCGCCCATTACGCCAACGGTTTGCACGGGGAGCAGGACAGCAAAAGCCTGCCATATATCATTGTAAAGTCCGTGTTTGCGGATTTGATCCAGATAGACCGCGTCGGCTTCGCGTAGAATTTCCAACCGATCTTTTGTGATCGCGCCGGGGCAGCGAATGGCCAGACCTGGTCCTGGAAATGGATGCCTCTGAACAAAGTCTTCATGCAGGCCCAGCTCTCGTCCAAGCGCCCTCACCTCATCTTTGAAAAGTTCGCGTAGCGGCTCGACCAATTCCATGTCCATACGCTCAGGCAGTCCGCCCACATTATGGTGCGATTTAATGGTCACAGACGGCCCGCCGTCAAAAGACACACTTTCTATCACATCTGGATAAAGTGTGCCCTGCGCCAAATATTTCGCGCCGCCAACCCGTTTAGCTTCGCGCTCAAAAATATCGATAAAAGTGCCGCCAATGATTTTACGCTTGCGTTCAGGATCTGTAACGCCGTCAAGTAATCCCAAAAACTCATCTTCGGCGTCGACGTGAATGAGATTGATATTGTAATGCTCCCGGAACAGCGACACAACTTGGTCGCTTTCGCCTTTTCGCATCATGCCGGTGTCCACATAAACACAGGTCAATTGATCGCCAATG
>CALJNJ010000033.1 GCA_937981945.1 uncultured Caulobacterales bacterium
CTCCATGGCTGACCGTTTGGTTTGAAAGTTTGACCATTAATGACGATGCCGCCTTTGATGCGTACAGTCAGACCCGATCCCAAGTTTGGAACGCCGGCATTGCACTCTTATGGCTTGGCGCGATTTTATCGGTGATCACAGGGTTTAGACTCATGACGGATAAGTCCGCCGCGAATGACGGATAATCACATGACGCCGGGGCTGAAATCCCGCATCCCCAATATACTGACGGTCGGCCGAATATTGTCGATCCCGGTCTTAGTGGCCGGCAGTTTAGTGACATCGACGGGAACGGCGACCGCTTTGGTTGCATTCGGAACAATTGTTTTGTTCGTCCTGGCCTGCATCACAGATTTCTTGGATGGCTATTGGGCCCGAAAATGGAATCTCACATCAGATTTCGGACGCATGATTGACCCAATCGCTGACAAATTATTGGTTGCGGCTTGTCTGATCGCCATTGCCATTGCTTATGGCGGTGCTTGGTACATTTTAGTCCCGGCTATGGCTGTCATCGGACGGGACATTTTAGTCAGCGGCGCCCGTGAGCACGCGGCCCTGAAATCCAGAGCCATGCCACCCACAAAATTAGCGAAATGGAAAACAGCCTGTGAAATGCTCGCCATCGCCTTGTTTATATTGTCTATGGTTCTGAAAACCGGAGACGCCCCGATAGAGTCAGCAGCAACAATATTTCTATGGCTCGCTGCAGCTCTGTCCGTTTACACGGGCAGTTTATATTTCAGAGCGTCGCTTAAAGCGTAATTTTTCCGCGGACCAATTGGTCATAATCTGACGCGAGAGCATGGCAGATATCACCCGGCGTATATTTCATGCCGGCAATTTCCCGCACAGGCGTCACTTCAGCAGCCGTCCCGACCACAAAACACTCCGTAAAATGCGGAAGTTCTGATGGATAAATATCGCGTTTATAGACTTTAATTCCGCGCTTTTCTGCCAATTTAAAAACTGTGTCATGGGTGATGCCTTCCAACAGAATATCATTGGTCGGCGTATGGAGTTCCCCGTCGCGAATAAAGAAGATATGAGCGCCGGTACATTCCGCTACCCGGCCTTTATAGTCGACCATCAAAGCGTCATCGAACCCTTTTGCCTGAGCCGCATCTTTGGACATGGTACAAATCATATAGAGCCCTGCCCCTTTGGATTTGCACGGGATCGTATCCGGCGCCGGCCGCTTCCAATCTGCCCAGCACAAACGAATACCCTTCATTTTGTCTTCAAAGTAATTGCCCCAATGCCAAACAGCCACCGCCAAGTGAATTTGGTTATTCTTGGAGGCAACACCCATCATGTCCGAGCCGCGCCAAGCGATAGGGCGAATATAGGCATCTCCGAGACCGGATTTAGCTAATGTGTCATTACACGCTTTGTCGATTTGCTCGACGGTAAACGGGATTTCATATCCCATATGCTCGGCTGACTTGACCAGTCTTTTAGAGTGATCCGTCAGACGAAAAATCTTGCCTTCATAAGCGCGGTCACCTTCAAACACGCCCGAACCGTAATGTAGCGAATGGGTCAGAATATGAACTTTGGCTTCACGCCAGTCGACAAATTCGCCGTCCATCCAGATAAATCCGTCCCGGTCGTGATATGGTTTTTCTAACATGGTCTAAATTCCGTCGTTTTGACTTTGCAGTCTTGATGTATCTTTCGCGGAATATTTGACTATGATAGCGGTAAGTCAACAGGGCTTTTTTAAATATTTGAGGCAAAATGAATTCGGAATCAGACATTCTAGAGCGCCATGAACTCCATTTATTGGTTGTGGATGATGACGACAGAATTCGCTCGCTTCTGAAAAAATATCTCAGTCGGCAAGGTTATCGCGTCAGTACGGCGTCAGGCGCGGCGGACGCGCGAAACCTCATGAAAACGCTCACATTCGATATGGTTATTCTTGATGTGATGATGCCCGGCGAAGACGGATTTGAATTCACTTCAGCCTTACGAAAATCCGGCAATATACCGATAATATTGCTGACGGCCAAAGGTGAGCCCCAATCGCGCATCGAAGGTCTGAAACTGGGCGCCGATGACTACATGCCCAAACCGTTTGAACCGGAAGAATTAGTCCTGCGAATAGAAGCTATTTTCAGACGCGCCGGTACTGATAAGCCTGCCCAAAATGTGCTCTTCGGACCTTGGGAATATGATTTAAAAAAGCTGACCCTAAAGAAAAACGGCGAACGCGTTCGTCTGACAACCGGTGAGGAGGCGCTTTTGACATTGCTGGCGAAATGCGGCGGCGCACCTGTCAGCCGTTATGCGCTTTCAGAAAAAATCAAAGCGAAATCCGAAAGAGCCGTCGATGTACAAATGACAAGGCTGAGACGCAAAATTGAAGACAACCCATCCGAACCCAATTTCATCCTGACCGTTCGCGGTCACGGTTACAGGCTCCTGACAGACAATCCCAATTGAAACCCTTAAAGCGATATCTGCCGAAGACATTGTTTGGCCGGGCATTGATGATCATCATCTTGCCGGTCGCCATTATGCAAATTGTCGTCGCCTATATTTTCTTCAACGCGCATTGGGCGACAGTCACGGCGAGTCTGAGCGATAGCGTAGCCGCGGATGTCAGCTTATCCGTCGAGCTATATAAACAAGCACCCGGCGCGAATAGGGCCGATGATTTAGACGCTATGATGCGGCCCCATATGGAATTGTCGGTTGCCTTGGCTGATGATGAAGATCTTCCCACAGCCAATCGCCGCGCCTTTTTCTCCATCCTCGACAAAACATTGCAAAAGTCGCTTAATCAAAGCCTGAGCGATCCGTTTTGGTTTGATACAACCCGTTACCCCAATCACATCGATATTCGGGTCAAAGTCGATGAGGGCACATTGCGATTCATTGCAGCGCGCGAACGGGTCTTTGCGAAAACAGGATTTGTTTTCATTTTCTGGTTGGTTTTGGCCTCAGTTCTTTTGACCTTGGTCAGCATTATGTTTTTGCGCAATCAAGCCCGACCGATCACTAAGCTGGCCGCGGCAGCCGATGCCTTTGGTAAAGGACAGGAAATATCAGACTTTAAACCGACGGGCGCAGCTGAAGTCAGATTGGCGGGCCAGTCTTTTATGAAAATGAAACAAAGACTAAGCCGGTTCATGGATCAAAGAACGACGATGCTCGCCGGGGTGAGTCACGATCTTCGCACCCCGCTGACCCGGCTGAACCTGCACTTAGCCATGCAGGAAGACACGGAAGATACCCGCGCCGCCAGAGCCGACATCAAAGATATGGAAGCCATGCTCGACGGCTATTTGGACTTTGCCCGCGGCATTACCGATGAAGAAACCGAAGAAATTTATATGGAAAGCTTTCTGGAAGATTTGATCGAAAAAACAGCCGGATCAAAACCGGAACTGATTTTCGAGGGCCTTGCTCTGCCTATGCAGGTCAAATCCGTGGCGATGGCGCGCGCACTGAACAACCTTATCTCCAACAGCCAAAAATATGGCGACAGGATCATCATGAAAGCCGAACAAAAACAGGATCGATTGTCATTGATTATTGATGATAACGGTCCGGGTGTTCCGGCGGACCAACGCTCCGAAGTTTTCAGACCCTTTGTCAGGCTGGATACATCCCGCAATCAAAATATCGAGGGCACCGGATTAGGCTTGGCAATCGCGCGCGACATTATTCGAAACCACGGCGGAACAATTTCACTGGGAGATAGCGAGCTGGGCGGACTTAGGGTTTCCGTCAGCCTTCCCCGTTAATTACTCTTGAGGCTTAAACGCATTTTCCAGACGGCTGAGCTGATCGGCGACCGTGTTACCGATTTGGGCATTGATAGAGCCATAGAGGCTGCGGTCCAGCCGTGCGATCCGATCGTAAAGCTGATCGGCGCCCGCAATAAGCTCCAGCAATTTGGCGGGTAAAATCGGCGCCGCCTTGGCCAGGCCTGCAAAAGAAAGCTCATCGTCTTTTTTCTCGGTCTCGACAATTCGATACTTTGATTGGCAGGCTTCCGAAACGGTCATTTCTTCTTCTTTGATGGCGCGCTGGACTAAAAGCCAACTGGCCACCTGCATCAATTTTGTGGTCAGACGCATACTGTGCGAAGCATAAACCAAGGCATCGCCGCGAGAGAGCTTCTTACTTTCAGCGCGGCCGGGGCCGTCTAAATAAGCCGCCGTTTCCTCAACCAGATCCATGCCTTCTTTAAAAGTGCGCGCAAACAGGTCGGACGCGGTGAATTCACGCAAACGATCCTCTGATTGTGGGGCGACCTGGTTCATGACTGATTCTTCTTTGTTCTCTGTAATATCGCGAGCATTCATTATTGTCTCATATTTTATTGTTTCGTCTCTCATGCCCGGATATTCGCCCGACAACGCCCTTGGAAATGCAAAGGATGAGCCGGTCTGTTATTTTTTGCCGAATATTTGATTTGCAGCCGATAATTCCTGTTTTTTCTTGGCCAATTCCACTTCCAAGCGAGAAATTTCGGATTTCAACACAATTAATCGCGTCTCAAGCTCGTCAACAGAGATACCGTATAAGTCTTCGCCGATAGTAAAATCAGTATTTTTCTCGTCCATATTGAATCTGCACCCAAGCTTGCGAACACATTGTCCGATTTGGGGACAATCGCTAACTTTCTTAAAATCACTTGTCAAATGCAGGAAAATGACTATGTATTCTTGTAATTATTCGGCTCAACAGCAGAATTTTTAAAAATCGACCCGGCTGAGCCGGGTTTTTTTAATGTCCAAATTTTGGACGAACGCGGAGGCGTAGATGACACAAATTTTAATGCCAAAGGCCACAGCCGTCTGGCTGATTGATAATACGGCTTTGACCTTTCAGCAAATTTCAGAGTTTTGCGAATTGCATATTCTCGAAGTTGAAGGCATAGCGGACGGCGATGTCGCCGGCGGAATTCGCGGTGCGGATCCGATTTCCAACGGTCAGCTTGACCGGGAAGAAATTGAACGCGGCGAAAAAGACCCGAAATATAAGCTGATTGCCAATGCCTTCGAGAACGACGCCATTCAGAAAAAGAAGGGCCGCAAAAAAGGACCTCGTTATACGCCTCTGTCCCGTCGCCAAGATCGTCCCGACGCGATCGCCTGGTTGGTGCGCAATCATCCTGAAATTCCGGACTCACAAATTTCCAAACTCATCGGGACGACCAAACCGACAATCACGGCAATCCGTGAACGAACCCATTGGAAAATGAGCACAATCAATCCGACCGATCCTGTATCTCTGGGTCTTTGTTCACAAATTGATTTGGACGCTATCGTTAAAAAGGCTGCTGAAAAGCAAGCCAAAATAGACGCAAAGCTTCAGAAAGATGAAAGCCCGTCCTTACAGTCTGTTGAAGCGACCGCGCCCCAAGCGCCGGTTGAGGCTCCTAAAGAGCACACTCTGGAAAGCTTGTTTAAACCGTCAGGCGACAACTAGCTGTCGTCTGCATTCAGGCTCATCATATAGTTCAGGGCCAGTCGTCCGCCGTCAGCGTAGATAACTTGCCCGGTGACATAAGACGAATCCTCTGATGCCAAAAATGCAGCCACGCCGGCAATTTCGTCCGGATGAGCAGGACGCCCGAGCGGCGTCCTTTTTGCTATCTTATCGGCTTCTTTAGAATCTTTCTCGATCACACTGGCCAGCATTTCAGTCTTAACACTGCCGGGGCCGATGGCATTAACGCGGATACCATAAGGTGCCAGCTCCAGCGCCATGGACTTTGTCATTTGCTTGAGGCCCCCTTTGGAAACCGTATAAGCCAAATAGTCAGGCAGCGAAACTTCATCATTGATGGATGACATATTGATGATGCAATAGGGCCGGTCATTAATGCGGGATCTGTCTTCCCGGTTATTAATCTCGTCCAGCATGTGAGCCACAACAGCTTTTGACGCCAGAAAGGCGCCGCGCAAATTCACAGATAAGACTTTGTCGAAATCCCGTTCATCCAAATCCGTAATGCCGCCTTTCAGCGCGATACCTGCATTATTGATCAAAACATCGATTTGACCAAAGACGCTTAACGTCTCGGCGACCAGGTTATGAACCGATAATTTGTCTGAGACGTCACAATCGAAATAGGCAACCCGGTCTTCGTAAGACCCGAATTCCATCAGAGCCGCAGCGCCGGCATGCTCGTCATGGTCAGCAATGACCACACAGAACCCGTCTGCCAGGAACCGTCTTACGCAGGCCAGGCCAATACCTTTGGCTCCGCCCGTAATTATGGCGACTCGTCTGTCCACCCATTCCTCCCGTTAGTTCCGGGAAAGTGATAGACTAAACAAAAATAAGAATAAAGCGGTTCCTAGGCGGAAGCTTTAATCTGATCCTTAAGTTGGAGTTTTTGTTTTTTTAAATGTTGTATCAGGAGGGTATCGGGCTGCGGGCTCTTCATCGCTTGTTTTATTTCTGCATCAAGTTTGGCGTGTTTGGTTTTCATCTCATTCACATAAGCCGTTGCTGCCATTTCCATCCTCCATTTAATTTATGAGGCTTCTATAACACAAATTTACCGGAAAGTCACTGTCTTCGCAGCTGACCCATTGCGGATAGAGTGAAATTTTCGTAAAATGGCTGCAATTGCCGACAGGCGGACAGGTAAATCATGAGCGACGAATCAGACGAGACCATTGACGAGGAAGAAAACCTCGAAGAGATGAAAGAGATTCTATCAGGACTCAAAGAAGAGCACCGCCGCATCGACGCCGAAATCACGGCAACGGAAACAACGGGCGTTGTTGATGTCTTGAAAATTCGCCGGATGAAAAAAATCAAACTGTCCATTAAAGATCAGATTGTATTTTTGGAAAATCAGCTGACCCCTGACATTATTGCCTA
>CALJNJ010000034.1 GCA_937981945.1 uncultured Caulobacterales bacterium
GATATCGAACTGGCCGTCCTTCGGGACGACGCGAAGGAAGCTTTCGCCGGCCGAGGCAATGCCGTTTTGGTTCAGGGCGAGGCCGGTATCGGCAAAACTAGTTTGATCAATACTTTTATCCGCGAAAATGAAAAACAGGCCGATATCGCGTGGGGAATGTGCGACGCCATGTTCACACCCAGACCCTTGGGCCCCGTATATGATATTGCGCAAATTTTGCGGGGGAAATCCGCTCGCTTGGCGGAGGAGCGGCAAAAAGGCGATGTCTTGTTTCCCGCTGTCTTTTCCAAGCTGACCCGCGTTTCCGCACCGGTTATTATTGTCATTGAGGATATTCATTGGGCCGATCACGGGACACTGGATTTTATACGTTTTATCGGTCGCCGAATTGCGGTTTTGCCGGTCTTATTTATTGCCAGTTTCCGCAATGATGAAGTCGGCACTGATCATCCGTTAAATCAGGTGCTCGGTGATCTTCCCGGACGGACAACTCATCGTCTTGAACTGTCGCCGCTCAGCCTGTCCGGGATCAGCAAACTTGCAGGAGACACGGAGATGGCCGCCGAGGAAATTCTCAGCGTTACCGGCGGCAATCCGTTCTTCGTGACCGAATTACTGGCCTCTTCCGATCGGGAAACAGCGACAGCGCCGTCTTCGGTGAAAGAAGCCGTCAACGCCCGGCTCAGCCGGATCAGCGCGTCTGAACGCCGGTTTCTGGAATTTGTATGCTGCATCCCCAACGCCATTGATACGGCACTCATTGACCCGGTGTTTAATGACGAGGCCGAAATGCTGGCCTTGGCCTGTATCGGCCGCGGCCTTTTAAAACGGGACGGAGACGGCGCGCTGCGGTTTCGGCATGAATTGGCGCGGCTTGCCACAGTCTCCCGCGTGCCCGCCATTCAGAAGCGCGACGTGCATGAAACCATGTTGAAATTATTGCGCGGCCTTAAAAACCCGCCCATTGATCAAATCGTGCATCACGCCGCGGGCGCGCTCGACTCTGCCTCCGTCTTGAAATTTGCGCCGCTCGCTGCCGATGCCGCTGCCAAAGTAGGATCCCACAGAGAAGCCGCCGGCCATTTGGGAACCGCGCTGGAATTTGTCAGCGATGCAGAACCTCTATTGGCCGCCCGGCTCTACGAAGATTGGGCGTATGAGGCCGGACTGGCCCTGCGCATTGACGAAGAAGTCATCGAGGCCAGACGTCACGCCATCACGCTTTGGCGGGTTCTGGGACGCAAAGACAAGGTCGGCGAAAATTTACGACATCTCTCACGCCTGCATTGGTATCGCGGTGAAGCGGCCAAGGCGGCTCAGCTCTCTGACGAGGCCGTCAATTTGTTGGAGAATGAGGGCCCGTCATCAGAAAAAGCCATGGCTTTCAGTATGCGTTCCCAACTTCATATGCTGAATGACCGCATGTCGGAGGCAATTATTTGGGGCAATAAGGCTTTGGATGTGGTCAAAGATCAAGACAGTGTTGATGTGCGAATTCATGCGCTTAACAATATCGGTACGGCCAAATTATTTCGCGGTAATCTGGACGGTTTGGCCGATATGGAAGACAGCCTGCGCTTGGCTGAAAAGCACCAAAAACACGAAGACGCGGCGCGGGTTTACACCAATCTCGCCGAATATGCCGTCGATTTTAAAGATTTTGATCTGGCAGAGAAAACCATCGCCGACGGTATTGCATTTGATACCAAACACGATCTGGATTCCTGGACCTATTATCTGATCGGTCGCCAGGCTCAATTGCGCCTGGAGCAAGGCCGCTTAAAAGATGCTGAAATGATCGCTCAAGGGGTTCTGGAGCGGCGCGGGCAAACCTTATTGATGCAATTACCCGCTCGGATTGTTCTGGCAAAAGCGGCGATCCGTTTGGGCCGAAAAAATGCCGGCACTTTATTGGCCAACGCGCTCAATGACGCGCTGGCCACGGCAGAAATTCAATATATTGCGCCGGTCCGGGTTGCCTATCTGGAGCAGGCGGCAACCGAAGGATTTATGTGTCTTGCCAAGGAGCATTTTCTGAAGCTTCAGGAAGCGTCAACTTCCGGGCTCAATAAATGGTATTGGGCAGAATTTTGGTTTTGGGCCAAACGGGCCGGGCTTGATGTATCGGCCGAGGCCCAAAAAGATATGCCGGATCCGTTTCGAAAAATGACACAAGACAATTTCAAGGCAGGCGCCGAAATTTTCGGCCCCATGAATATGAAATATTTTCAGGCTTGGGCGCTGTATTTGGACGGATCGCGCCCGTCCCTCAACACAGCCTATGAGCTTTGCCGCGAAATGGAGGCCGCGCCCTTGATGGAATCCGTTCGCCGAGCCGCAGAGAAAAACGGTTTCGCCGCCGACTTGAAACCCCAATCTCGGGGTCCCTACAGCGCCTCAAGAGATCACCCGCTCGGATTGACCAAAAAAGAACAAAGCGTTTTGCAATTAATCGTCAAAGGTCACGGAAACAGAGATATCGCCGAAGCGCAGGAGCGATCCAAAAGAACCGTGGAAAATCACGTCTCTTCTATTTTATCAAAATTCAATGTCGGCAGCCGGACCGAAGTCATTTTGCGGGTCCAAAATGAGCCGTGGCTATTGCCGGAACAGCCCGAAAAACTCCACTAATTGCAGGTTTTATCGCCTGTTACGGGCTGAAAACTAGGTATGGGAATCTGAAAACCGGGTATTCATACGCACGAAATTCATTTTCAATTCCACTATACGTAGTCCCGAAGCGAAATAACGGGGCGCAATCCCGGCGGCCGATTTGGCGCGTAATCGGCCGTATTTCGCTCCATTATAGGAGATTAATATGAACCGGCCAACAACCCACCAAACACCCTTTTGTCTTTTTCAAGATAAAAGCGAGGACCCCTTAAAAGCATCCAAACGCCTGAAAACCTGGCTCATGGCCGTGGCGTCAGGCGCCGTGCTTAGCGTGGCGATGGCTAATCCGGCGGCGGCGCAGAATAATGATGTGGATGCTTATGATGGCACCTCGCCTACGGGGTGTCCGTCAAACCCTATTACGACGACTTCAACCAATACCCGTAACAACAACGATATCAGCGGCAGCAATCACTGTATCGGACAATTTAGCAGCAATAATAATGTCACCGGAGAAAACAACTGGATCGGCGGCGCGCTCGATAATGCATCAAGCGCGTCGGGGAATATCATTGGCGGGCAATTCAACGCCGTCGGTGCCTCAAGAGCCGCCGGACCCGACAATGTCTTGGGCACGCCGGATGATATAATTACGCCTCTATTAACACCAGGTGAGACCAGCAATAATATTGTGACGGGGCGGTATCATAC
>CALJNJ010000035.1 GCA_937981945.1 uncultured Caulobacterales bacterium
TATGGTTTTGAAAGACCTGCCGGCCCAAGGACAAAAGTCCGTCGCCATCATGACGCCGGGGTTTGCCTCCGACTGTCTGGAGACTTTAGAAGAAATCAATATGGAAGCCCGCGAGACATTCCTTGAGGCAGGAGGCGAAAATTTCACCTTTGTTCCATGCCTCAATGATAGAGATGATCACATCAAAATGCTGGCAGACCTGATTAAAGACGAATTACCGCGAAGGCTTAATAGCATCCCATAGATCTTCATTGGTAAGATCCGGATCCAAGACGAATTTGGACGTAACGGTTGTATCGGCCATGGCGGCATATTCTTTGGCGCGCGACATTAAGAGTTGCGGATAACAATCAATGATGTTTTCCCGATCGGACAGACCCTCTTTAGGGCGATAATAACGCCCCCAAATCAATGGTTTAGGATTGTCAAAGTAATCCCATTTCAACCGTTCCAGGTCAGAAGGCTCAGCTTTGATATGGACCACGTAAAAGTTTTCTTTCATGCGGCGCCGGACGGCTGGATCAATATAAATAACACTGCCTGTTGTGTCTAAAACCACATTTCCCTTAGCCTTGTCGATTGCCTTGGCCGTTGCGTGGGTTTCCATTTCAACGGATAATTGCTCCCGTTCGGCATAGCCTTCCTCATAAGGGTGACCTTGCCAATCAGCAAATTCTTCCATGGAATCATGGCCGAGGCGCTTCCAAATCAGTTTATCAACTTCGGTGAGTTTGAACTTAAAACCCTTGGCGAAACGCTTCGCCGTCATCGACTTTCCGATATTGGACATGCCGACAAAAGCCAGTTTCAGGTCTTTGTCTTCTGCTTTTAGTTTAAATTGTTTAGCGGATAATTTCATATCTTTATTTCTACAAATTCTTTCACGGCGTCAAGGCTTGGGGGAATAATCGTCATTACAGGTTGTAACAATTGTGCCGATTTCAGAGGTTTTGGCACATCTAATTTTGTGTGCAAAATTCGTTCCACTGAATCCGCAAATTTGGCCGGATGGGCCGTGGCTACGGTGACTTTGACGAAGTCCAGATCAACCCCTTCGGAGAAGGCTTTCATAGCCAGATTGCCGACGGCTGTATGCGGACACATTATATATCCGGTATCAGCATGAATACGCCTCATATGTCGTTCTGTTTCAATATCAGTGAACGAGGCACCCCAACAAACTTGTTGCGCCGCGGGATGACTGCCTTTGAACAGCTTATCGATCCTCGGAAAATTGTTTGGTCTCCCGATATCCATGGCGTTTGATAAGGTCGGCACGGACGGCCGAGGTTTATACTCACCGCTGATCAGGTATTCTACAAACGGATCATTTGCATTATTGCCGATGACAAATCGGTCGATCGGAGCACCCATTTGTCTGGCAATCAATCCGCCCGTCAGATTTCCCAAATTCCCGGACGGGATGGAATAAACAAGCGGTTTGTCCCCCAGAGCGGCTTTGATCTGCAGGGATGTCCAAAAGTAATAAAAACTTTGGGGGATGACGCGTCCGACATTTATGGAATTTGCGGACATTAAGTTATGTTTCTTGGAAAAGGCTTGGTCGCTGAACGCGCTTTTGACCAAAGCCTGGCAGTCGTCAAATGAACCGTCAACAGCCATGGCATGAACATTGGCGCGGCCTCCGCCAATAGTGGTTAATTGCTGTTTTTGAACCGAACTGACGCCGTCCTTCGGAAACAAAATGAAGACTTGTATGCCGTCCTGATTTAGGAATGCATCACCGATCGCGCCGCCTGTATCGCCTGAAGTCGCGACTAAAATAGTTCGCTTGTCGCCTTTACTCTTCATGATATGGCCTGCGGCTCTTCCCATGAAACGGGCGGCAAAGTCCTTAAAAGCCAAAGTAGGGCCATGAAACAGCTCTAAAAAGAACTCGTTTCCGCTGATCTCAGGGGTCGCGGAGTCCAGTTCATATCCATCGGCCGTCTTTATGGGTACCGGAAAGTCGTAGGCGTCGCGGCAAATCGCGCTCAAATCGTCCTCGGAAAATTTGTCATCGGTGAATTTTACGGCCAATTTGGCTGCGCAATCCGCGAAAGACATAGCGCCAAGTGAGGCGCATTCTTCAGGTGAATAGCGCGGTATGCTGTGGGGCATCCATAATCCGCCGCCGGGCGCCAGACTTGCCAATAAAGCGCGGCTGAACGTGGCCGTAACCAGTGAATTTTTCAGCGAATAATACAAAAGAGGGACCCCTTGAACCAGAACGCGGTTTTTAACATATTCTCGCTGAAAATAAACATCCGATTTGGGGTTTACTGTAATAGAGACAAAGCGGTTGCATTTTATTAAGTGAATCGCTATATCGCCGCTTCATCAGGGTAGCTTTTGGCTGCCCCTTTTTGACTTTGTCTGTTATCGGAGAACTTATGGCCCGCGTTACTGTTGAAGATTGCGTAGAAATTGTGCCAAATCGTTTTGATCTTGTCCTGCTTGCATCGCACCGCTCCAGAAGCATCTCTGCCGGCGCAGCTCTGACTGTCGAGCGTGACAATGATAAGACTCCGGTTGTTGCCCTTCGGGAAATTGCCGAAGAAACACTCGACCTTGGCGATTTACGTGAAGGATTGGTGGTTGGTCTGCAGCGCGTTATTACAGATGATGACATGCCGGATGAGCAGGAAGAGGCTCCGATCTTGAATATTGAACAAGGTCAAACGGAACCTAACGGCGAAATGTCAGCGGATGATTTGATGAAAGCGCTGCAAGGCGACCGCGACAACGATTCATCCAGCCGTTTCTAGGACTTTCCGAGATAGAGCGTAACTTTTTCAAGTTTCCGGGCGGCGAGATAACGCTTACACCTGCCTTATCGTGATCAATGAAAAATGATGTCAAAAAACGAATTGGTTTTTTTGTCTTAGGCGGAATCCATCAAATTTTGCACTTTATACCGGCCGCAGGTGCCTTGCTACGCAATCATGATCATGATGTTGTAATTTTCACACGCAGCAAAGAAGAAGACGAAATGTGCCGCGATGTCTTGGCGGCTCTGAAATTGCCGATCCCTGAAATCATCTTTTTGACAGCCCCTAAATGGATGCAAAAAATCAGCCCGAAATTGGCGGTTATGTTTCATAATTTGAAGAC